>NZ_JBMLRC010000013.1:0-8773 GCF_049241225.1 Emticicia sp. | reverse complement strand
ATTCGTGGCTATTAAAAGTCAAAGTACTATTCGCTTAGAATTCAATCTTAATTCTCCAAAATTCACCAATAACGCCAATTTCAATTCAGAAACTTTCAAATAATTGATACATTGGGCGGTAAATTCATCAGTAATTGCCGAAACACCCTTGACCTCAAGAATAATCTTATCAAAAACCACATAATCAGCATAGAAATGGTGTGGTAAAATGATGCCTTTGTAATTTACTTTATATTGTTTTTCTCGTTCAAATGGTATTCCAGCTTTGTTAAATTCATATTCTAAGGCATCTTTGTAAACTATTTCGGCAAAACCTGCACCCAAATTGTTATGGACCTCCATACACTTTCCAATAATTTGATAGGATTCTTCTCTGTGGATTATTTCCATAGTTATAAATTATTTTGCCACGAATGCACGAATAATATATTCGTAATCATTCGTGCATTCGTGGCAATTCTAAATCAAAGTTCTCTTTTCTTCAAAGCCTTCACCGCATAATCTGCTGCACGAGCCGTAAGTGCCATATAAGTAATTGATGGATTCACACACGAAGCCGAAGTCATGGCGGCACCGTCGGTTACGAATACATTTTTGCAATCATGTACTTGATTGAAGGAATTTAGCACAGAAGTTTTAGGGTCACGACCCATGCGAGCAGTTCCCATATCGTGTATGCCCAAGCCCATGTGCGTTGGGCGGTCATAAGGTGTTACGTTTTTGAAACCTGCCGTTTCGAGCATTTCTACGGCCGAGGCAATAATATCTTTACGCATCGCCCAATCGTTTTCGACAAAAGCGGCATCGGTTACAATCATCGGGATTCCCCATTTATCTTTTTTCTCAGGGTCGAGATAAATTCTGTTGTTCGGGTCAGGTAAAATCTCGCCAAAACCACCAATACGAATCGACCAAGGGCCTGGCTTGGTTAGGCTTTGCTTAAAATCTGCCCCAAAGCCATCGTTTGTAACCCCACTTTCCCAGCCTTCACGGCTTGCACCGCCTTGGTACCCAAAACCTCTCAAATATGCCGTTTGCTTATCGTTCCCCCAGTTTCTGAATCTTGGAATATACATCGCATTCGGTCGTTGGCCATACACATAATCATCTTCAAAGCCTTCAACCGTTGCTTGAGCTCCCGAACCCAATTGGTGGTCCATTAAGTTTCTACCTACTTGGTCGCTGTCATTACCAAAACCATTCTGAAAACGATTCGATTTTGAGTTGAGCATCAAAGCAGCGGTATTGATAGAACCAGCATTCAAGAAGATAATTTTAGCGAAAAATTCTTCGGTCTGCATGGTGTTTTGATTAATAATTTTTACACCACTGGCTCGTTTTTTCTGCTCGTCGTAGATGATTTCAGCTACTATCGAATCATGCAAAATACTTAAACGATTGGTTCGCATAGCGGCAGGAATTGAACCCGACAATGAACTATAATACCCACCATAAGGGCAACCTCTTTGACATTTATTTCTGTACTGACAAGAAGCCCGCCCCAAAGAAGTATGAATATCTTGCGGCTGCGTAAGATTTGCCACACGCCCCACCGTTACAGGACGATTGAATCTTTCGAACATTTTGTTTTTAAAATGAACTTCGGGAGCAAAAAGTGGCATGGCGGGTAAGAAATGTCCATCGGGTAATACTTCTAAACCTTCTTTTTGCCCAGATACGCCCACAAATTTCTCAACGTGCGTGTACCATGGCTCCAAATCTTCATAGCGAATCGGCCAGTCGATTCCGATACCTTCTTTGGCATTGGCTTCGAAATCATGCTTTGCCCATCGGTACGACTGACGCCCCCAGTGCATTGATTTTCCGCCAGTATGATAGGCACGAATCCAGTCGAAAGCACGTTTTTCGATGTATGGGTTTTCTTTATCGTTTGTCAGATGATTTACCACTTCTTCACTTCCAAGCCCCCAAAAACGGCTATTTGCCCAACGTTCCTCGGCCGAAATATTAGAAGTTCGTCCTCGATGTTCGATTTCCCAAGGTTGTTTCATGGCGGTATCGTAGCCTTCGATGTGCTTAATTTCATGGCCACGCTCTATCATCAAAACTTTCAACCCTCTTTCGGTTAGTTCTTTGGCCGCAAATCCACCCGACATTCCCGAGCCAACAACAATGGCATCGAATGTATTATTTTTATTTGCTTTTATATTCAGATTCATGATTTTTCGATTGTTTTATGTTTTTTGCCACGAATTCACGAATCAAAAAACAAATAATATTCGTAAACATTCGTGCATTTGTGGCAGTAAATCAATAAGCGTATGCTTTTTGGTTAGGTTTCAGTTTGATAAGTTCGAGTTTTCCTGGAATCTGTACATATTCAAACGAAGACTTTAAGCCTGCTTCCGATGTGAAATAACCCAAGAGCGTAAGTTCTTTTATTAATCGCCAAAATGGAGAAGTTTTGCTCGTGATTTTTTTGGTTTCTTGCTCCAAAAGTTTTAGAACTCCTCTTCTTTCATCAGTATTTAGTTCTAAAAACTTCACTTTCTCCATCGAAGCCAAGCCTTCCATAAAACTCTGATGCTCAGGTGCTTTATAGCAATCTTTCAACATCATTTCGATAAATGCAGGCACACCAACATCTTTGGCCCCTACCGTGTCTGTTTTAGGAATGATTAATTCGGCAATTTCGGCAACGATTTTCTGTTGAGTTTCGGTTAAGCTAAAAGCTACTCCGCTGGCATTGGGTTTTGTAGCATTTTCCCAATTATCCATCGCCATGAGTGTTGGTGCAGAGAACGCTCCGCCCAACATCAAGGCTACATTTTTTATGACCTCTCGTCTGTTCATCATAGTTATTTAGAATTGAATAATTTTAAGAAACAAATATATTTATTCAATTTTAAATAACTGTCATATACTTAAGTTTTATTCGTGTAGAAACTACAATTAATGGTGTTTAGTCGTGTAGGATTTTATCTTCAAAATAAACTTTCCTTCATAAAAATGTATTCAAATACATTTTTTCGTTGGAAAAAGTGTATATTTGAACAAATATTCCAACCAAAAAATGTTAAGAAGTATTTACAAAGACTTAGTAAAGTGGAAATATTCTCCTAATCGAAAGCCTTTAATTCTTCAAGGAGCAAGGCAAGTGGGTAAAACTTGGCTCATGAAGGATTTTGGTGAGACTCAGTTTGAAAAAACTGTTTACTTAAATTTTGAAAGTAGTGAGAGGCTCAAAAAACTATTTTCAGCCGATTTTGATATAAAACGCATTGTTTCTACAATTGAAATTGAAGTTGGTTATAAAATTCAAGCCGATAAATGTCTGATAATTTTTGATGAAATTCAGGAGGCAGAAAAAGGATTAACCGCCCTAAAATATTTCTACGAACAAGCTCCTCAGTACTATATTATTGCGGCTGGGTCGCTATTGGGTGTTTCCTTACAGAAAAACATTTCTTTTCCTGTCGGCAAAGTTGATTTCATGCGAATGTATCCGATGAGTTTTTTTGAGTTTTTAGATAATATCGGACAAAACCTACTTTTGGAATATCTGGAAGCAGAAAACTGGTCAGTTATTGATGCTTTTCATGATAAATTGGTCGATTATCTCAGGCTCTATTATTTTATTGGTGGAATGCCCGAGGCTGTGGTCAATTATATACAATTTCAAGATTTGAATGAAGTAAGAGCCATTCAAGAGAAAATATTATTGGGTTATGAAAATGATTTTGCGAAATACGCCCCAACCGAAACAGTACCAAGAATAAAATTAGTTTGGAATCATCTGATTAGCCAATTAGCAAAAGAAAATCGAAAATTCATTTATGGACAAGTCAAGAAAGGCTCACGAGCAAAAGATTTCGAAACTGCCATAGCTTGGCTTACCGATGCGGGGTTAATATTAAAAGTAAACATTGTGGATAAACCTGCTATTCCGCTCAACGCCTATACAGACATAGATGTCTTTAAATTATTCTGTTTAGACGTTGGCCTACTCAATGCCAAAGCACAAATTAGCCCAAAAATATTATTAGAAAAAAATACCATCTTGACTGAATTTAAAGGTGCTTTGACCGAGCAGTTTGTTGCTCAACAACTAAAAATCAAGCATGAAATCTTTTATTGGACAGCTCAAAGTGCAACAGCAGAAATTGATTTTCTGATTCAGAAAGAAAATGAAGTGATACCAATAGAAGTAAAAGCCGAAGAAAACCTAAAATCAAAAAGTTTGAAGGTTTTTAGCGATAAATTCCAGACTAAACAAGCCATACGTTTTTCGATGAATAATTACAGAGTGCAAGACTGGATGGTGAATATTCCATTGTACGGAGTGAATCAACTATAAGCCCTCAAAACTCCTTCCGAAACTTAACCGGACTCATTTCGGTGTGTTTCTTGAAGAAATTATTGAAATGTGTAACTTCTTGAAAACCAAGCGAATAAGCAATTTCTGAAACATTCCATTTGCTTTGTTTGAGCATGATTTTAGCTTCTTGCAAAAGGCGTTCGGCAATCAGATTTGAAGTAGTTTTACCACTTGTTTCTTTTACTGCCCGATTGAGATGATTGACATGCACATTGAGTTGTTCGGCAAAATCTGATGCGGTTCGTAATTTTATTTCTGTATGGTTTTCGTCAATCGGAAACTGGCGTTCGAGTAATTCCAAAAATAGCCAATAAATTCGCTGTGAAGCATTGATTGGAAGCTGCTCAATGAGTGTTGAGGGGCGTGTTTTCATGGCAAAATGTATTAGTTCATAAATCTGATTTCTGATGACATCGTACTTATGAATATACTCCGAACTCAATTCGGTTTCTATTTTCCCAAAGATTCCACACAAATAATCAAACTGCATATCATCTAATTCAAAGACATGCGTACCCGCAGGTTGAAAAACTTCGTACTGTATCAGAGTGCCAAATTGATTAAAAAAATTGGCATTGAAAATCACATAAAAGCCCGAAACCTCTGTTTCGATATGCTCCCACTTATATGGAATGAAAGGATTTGAGAAAACAAGGGCTTGTTTCTCAAACGAAAAAACTTTATCGGCATAATGAATACGGCTGTTGCCTCGGCACAGTGTAACTTTGAAAAAATCACGGCGGCGATACGGCACGGGCTTATTGGCAGGGTGCGGTAAACGAAACACATTCACATGCCCGATGTCTTTACTCAGATTTTCGGGAATCCAATCGAATTTGCGTTTATAAAAATCTTCTAAGGACTCAAAACCACTATTCATAATTTTATAGTTTTACATTCAGTGCAACATTCCAAACAACGTTATCACCCGCAATCGTAGAATTCAGTTTGTAGGTGAATATTGATGAGAGATAAACGGGCATTTTTTTCTTGTTAATACTTATCATGTGGCTGTAATAATAGCCTTTTTTATCATCTAAAGTCAGATGGAAAACCTGTGGAAAAAAGCCTAAATAATAGTTTTTCGAGATTCCGATATTCGGAAAGCGTGGTTGGAGCGAAACATAAGAACTTTTTTTAATGGCGTACGGGTCTAAACCTTTGGAAGCAAGTAAGTGCAAGCCTAATGAAAACTTGGAAGATTGATGCCAAACAGGCACAAACTCACCGGCAAAATAACGTTGTGAAACCCAACGATTTTCGGTTTTACCGTTGATACTTACAGACGTCGAACGCAAAACATACGATGGGTGTGCTCCTGCGTGCCAGCTAAAATGTTCGGTACGTTTCGAGCGGTATCTCAGCCAAAAAATGTATGACCACGGCTCACCGTTGAGTCGCCAACGAAGCTCGGGTTCGAAGAAAATATGTTTTTTTCCAACCGTCAAATTAAAAATTGTGGCAGGTTTGCCAAGCATTAAATTAGGGAAAAGTGATACGCCATTATTCGTAATTTGAATATTGGCAGAAGCATGCAACGGTTCAGTTTTTTTGAGTGAATCGGCTTTCTGGGCAAAAATTGCAGTATTACAAAAAAGAAGTAATAGGACTATTTTTAGGCAAAGAGGAGTTTTGTTTAGGTAGTTCATTTTAATAAAAAATAGGTCTGTTTTCTATTACAAAGCTACTACTTTGGCACGAGTTTATTAAACAAAATTCAAATCAAAACTTACGAAAATCAAACAGAGGTCTAAAACAAAAGAGCTGAGTTACGACTACCCAGCTCTTTAATTGTAATTATTTTTTTAAGTGATAGTAAAAATTAAATTGATAATATTTTTTTACTGAGCGTCGGTCGCCATGGAGTTGCCCAGAGTTTAAAAATCACAGAGTTTTTCTATTTTTTCTTTGTGTAACTCCGTGTTGTACTTCGTGTACCTCTGTGGTAGAATATTATCAATTCAATAGTTCTTTATACTTATAATCAATTATCGCTCAAAGCATCACGCAAAATCGAAAATGATTTTAGCTTAACATCTAAATCAAAAATGTGCGAGGCCACCATCAATTCATCAACTTCGGTTTCTGCAATAAAAGCCGAAAGGTTTTTGTTGAGGGTTTCTTTACTGCCATAAAAAGTACAGGCAAGCATGTTGTTTACGGCTTGTCTTACTTCTGGAATTTGATAAACTTCGGGCAATTTCCCTGCGGGGCGGAGTGGTTTACGTTTATTAGTAATGATTCCAACAAATAAATTAATTAAACTTGTCAATAATTCATTGGCTTCCTCATCAGAATCTGCGGCAAGCACATTTACACACGCCATCACATAAGGTTTTTCTAAAACTTCTGATGGTTTGAAATTATCACGATAAATCTTAATGGCAGCTCGAAATTGTGCTGGAGCAAAATGCGAAGCAAAAGCATAAGGAAGTCCCATTTCGGCAGCCAAATAAGCACTATCGGTACTCGAACCCAATATCCAAAGTGGAATATCCAAGCCTTCACCAGGAAACGCTCTTACACGGGCATCACAATTATCATCGCTGAAATAAGTTTGTAGCTGCCTTACGTCTTCGGGGAAATTATGGGCGGTTTCTTGATTTCTACGCAAAGCCATTGCCGTGAGTTGGTCAGAACCGGGAGCTCGACCCAAACCCAAATCAATGCGATTGGGATAAATTGTCTCCAAAGTACCAAATTGTTCGGCAATCACTAATGGGCTATGATTGGGCAGCATAATTCCACCCGAACCTACTCGAATCGTATTGGTTTTTCCTGCTACGTGGCCAATCAAAACTGAGGTTGCCGAACTCGCAATGTATTCCATATTGTGGTGTTCGGCCATCCAAATACGTTTATAACCTAAATTTTCGGCATTTTTAGCAATTTCTACAGTGTTTGCTATGGCAGTTTGGTGAGTGCCACCTTCTACTACTGTGGCCAATTCTAAAACTGATAATGGTATTTTTGTCATTCAGTGTAATCTCTTTCTTTAAGAACCCCAAGCTTATTTAGAAAGTTTCTTTCTGAATAAGCTACCAACAAAAAGAGCGACATAGTGGCCGCTCTTTTTGTTTAAGAATATTGTAAATTAAAAAGTATCAATTATTTAAATTTCCTCCCCTTAAAAAGGGGAGGTGTCCTGACGAAGTCGGACGGAGGGGTAAAACACGGAGAGTCAAAGTTCTAAAAAACTAATTCTACCTTAAAACCCCTCCGTCAAAATTCGACTACGTCAGAATTTTGACACCTCCCCTTAAAATAAGGGGAGGAAATATTGATGCTTTACTCCTTGACTCTAATCGCTTTTGTTTCAAACATATTCATCAAGGTACCTTTCAAGTTATCGTCATCAACTTTTGTCAGTTCAACGTTTACATCATAACCCTGAGCCGAAAAATATATGGTAATTTTATCGGCCGATTCTTCAATGTTTGTAATCGGAATTTTTGGAGCAGAGGCATCGGCTGGCAACGACAATTCTCCGCCTAATTTTCCTTCTTTTCTTTCAAGTTTGGTTACAAATTTGGCATCCCCGTTGGGTGTTCCAAACACAGTAATTTCCCATTTGGCTTCAAAGAAATTTGACTGAGCAAAAGTATTGAATGATACACTCAATACAAAAAGCACTACAAGAACACTTAGTTTTTTCATTTTTATTGAATATTTAGATTGTTTGCTATTTTTTTGATTCATCCAAAACCCCGACAAAAAGTCGGGGACGCCCAGTCGGGGCTATGATATTTTTGTCCATTGGACAATTTAAAAATCCGAAATCATAAATCCGAAATCCAAAATCGTCAATCATTTCACTCTACTTCCTTTTACCTCAATCATTCCCATGAGTTTGCCTTTTAGGTTATCGGCATCTTCTTTGTTGAGTTCCATGTTGAGACTCATACCATTGGCTGAGAAAAATACTTTGACTTTTTCGGCATCAACTTCTTCAACTTTTTCGAAGGCTTGACTTCCCATTTGTTGAGAAATCATTTTGCCCGAAAGCACACCATTGTTTCTTTCAAATACAATATCAATCGAAACATCACCGGCTGGAGTACCAATCATTTTGGTTGCCCATTTTCCTACAAAATAATCATTCGCGGCGGCGGCTTCTACTTTGACTGGTTCTTTCAATGAGCTTTCGTAAGCCATTTTAAATTCAAGACCCATCACCACCATCAATGAACCTGATTCTGCCTTTGTATTGGAGAAAACTACATAAACATCTTGCAGTTTCCCATCCAAATTATTTGGTAATTGAATTGGCACTGAAACCGATTTTGGCGTGAAATCCATTTTATCAGATGGCTCTAAGAATGCCGAACGCCCAAGCAATGGACCAGTCGGGCTACCTAAACGTGCCTCAACTGTTCCACCAACTGCTCCGAGTTGAGGTTTCGGTGCGGTTGCTGCCACTTGAATTTCTGAAAC
>NZ_JBMLRC010000012.1:0-6908 GCF_049241225.1 Emticicia sp. | reverse complement strand
ACGAGCAGTATTTGTCAACTTTGAGCGAAGACGATAGAAAACTCATCGAAGAAGGAAAGAATTTTTACGTAGTAAATCTAAAAAATAAAGGTGGCTTAATTATGCCAATTATTATTCAAATGCAGTTTGAAGATGGTACAAAAGAAGACGTAAGAATTCCAGCCGAAATTTGGCGTTTGAATGATAAAGAGGTAAAGAAAACTTTGGTAACAACTAAGAAGGTAGCTAAATTTAAACTTGATCCTTATCACGAAATTCCAGATATTGATACTTCTGATAATGCGTTCCCGAAAGAACCTGAGCAACCAACAAAATTCCAAGCCTTTAAGCAAAGAAGTTTTGGTGGTGGCGGTTCAAACCCAATGCAAGAAGCATTGAAAAACAAACCAGCAGGAACTCAGACGAGTGGAGATAAGAAATAAGAAGTTTATCGCGATAGTTAAGTAAAAAAGCGTGAAGAAATCATCTCTTCACGCTTTTTTACTTAAATTTTTATCAAAATCGGTTTCTGATTACTGTACCTCAAAGGTTTTTGGTCTCCCAAACGAACGATACTCATTTCATAATTCCCAGAAGGTAGATATTGTAGAAAAGCCGTTTGGGTCAAAGTCTGGCTAAAATTACTTTGTGTTTTTATACTTTCTAATAAACCATTTCGCTGGGGAAAAAGTGAAAATATAAAATCTTTCGTATCGGACGATAAAACTAAATAGTAATCATCTACTGAAGAGAAACTATCAGGTAAAACCACCGAAACGCTTAGTTTTTTCATTGAGCAGCCCGCAACAGTATTCTCCACTTTATAAACTGTATCAATTGCTATCCCTTCCGCTGACTTTGTTGTATTCTTTAAGTTTTTAATCAAAAAATCAACATTTTCATTTGTTGGTACTTGTACTTTTAGGTCTTTCATCAAAATTTTGTAATAATCATTGTCACAAAATGCTTGAAACTGAGCTGTGATTTTATCGTTTACGTACCAATTATAAGTATCAGTTATTAAATATTGATATTGTTTTTTTACATCATACGAATACACCCATGTTGACAGTATGTTATAGATAAAAGCCAAAGTGAGAGTAAGGGCTAAGAACAAAGATTTTGCACGAGGTTGGGTTTGAAAAAACTTTAGATATATGAGTGGGACAAGAGAAAGAACAATAATAGCAGAATAGATTTTGTAACGACTGATGAGTACATCAGGACGTTTATGTCCTGCAACGACTGCTACAAGCATTGCAAAGAGCACAATTGCAAAAAAGAATAGTTCAGTACTATTAGCCTTTCCACCTTTTAAAATATCGGATTTGACGATGTAGTACAGAAATCCCAAGCTCAATAATACTCCTAATATGAGTGAAAGTGTACTATCTCCTTCAAAATGGGCAATTCCCCCAATAAACCTTAAAGTATTTAAAACTTTATCAATTTCAAGCATGATATTGTTATCACTCATTGATATTCTTGATAATATAATCGTACTAATCACAGATAGAGTGAGCCAAATACTTCCACTAAAGTATTTTTTTTGTATAAATAATATAATTGTTCCTGTGTAGAATATCATTACACCTGTGCTACTAGTGAGATAAGCAGAACCTGCAAAAAATAGAGCCAGAAAAAAACTTAATCTTTCTTTTTTTATAAAGGAAAGGCAATATAAAGCGATTATTGAAAAGAGAATAACCGAAAAATTTTGGTGTGAAGCCATTCCCCAAAAATAGTTTTCGTAGAACTGAAGCGAGAAGCCAACTAAAGGAAAAAACGAAATCCAAAGCCATGATGCTCCTGTATGTATCCTAAATACATATCCTATCAAAAAGATACTTGCAAACCAAGAGGCATTACCAATAAGCATCAAGTGTATCAAATTAAAATTTTCTCTGAGAAAAAAGTAAAGAACTAGAGCGGTGGACTTGGTATAGGCGATAATATGCTCTAAATTTGAAGCAAATAGATAATCAGGGATGACCTCACCTTTTGTTCGGTATTTTTTTTCAGCTAACCATATAAAGTCATAAACTGCCCAGTAATCATCTAAGAACGGAAGACTAACTGCATACTTGGTAAAAAAATATGCAAAAGACGATAGACTTATGACCAATAAAGCAATAAAGATTTGCTGCGGTTTTAAAAATGTTTTTTGCATATTTAGTTTTTATGGATACTAAAAATAGCTTTTGTAGATTAAATAGATTCAAAGTTGCAACAGAAATTTGAGATCTAACATTAGGATATTATTAGTTTTTACAAATCAGGCTGTTTAAAGTTAATAGGCACGGTTTTATGGAAAATAAACTATTGATTATCAGTGTTTTATTTTAAAATGTATTGGTGAGTAGTAAATATTTAAAATAGAAAATATCAGGCATTAGTATCAATTAGACAACAAAACTATCATGCAAACGCTCAAACTATCTATCGAAGACCATATTGCTCATGTGATAATCAATCGCCCCGAAAAAGCCAATGCTTTGAATCAAACTGCTTGGGACGAAATCACCGAAGTTTTTGAATACCTCGACGAAAACCCCGAAGTACGAGTTGTAGTACTTGAAGGTGGCGAAAGCAAGCATTTTTGTGCAGGAATTGATTTGAGTTTGCTGATGTCGGTTTCGCAGACCTATATCGCTTGCGATGCCCGCCGACGTGAGCGAGTACGTAAAGATGTTTTGCGTTTACAAGCACCAATCAATGCCATCGAAAACTGCTCAAAACCTGTTTTGGCAGCCATTCATGGTGGTTGTATCGGTGGTGGAATCGACTTGGTTTGTGGTTGTGATATGCGTTATTGCACCGATGATGCTTATTTTACCATCAAAGAAATTGACATGGGAATGGTAGCCGATTTAGGCACTTTACAGCGTTTACCCAAACTCATTGGCGATGGACTGGTACGAGAAATGGCTTACACTGGCCGAAATGTAGAAGGGAAAGAAGCTGAGAAAATAGGCATCGTGAATCGCTCGTTTGCTGATAAGGCTACGATGATGCAGGAAGTAATGAAAATAGCAGCCACGATTGCTTCAAAATCACCGTTGTCGATTCGTGGTACAAAACATATTTTGCTACACACCCGTGACCACTCAGTGGCCGACGGACTCAACTACATGGCCACTTGGAATGCCGCCATGTTGCTCTCAAACGACCTCCAAGAAGCCTTTGCCGCTAAAATGCAAAAACGTGATGCTAACTTTGAAAATTGAGTTTAAATGGATGCTGATAATCACTTGTTTAAAATAAAAAATCCGTGATTATCAGCGTTGGTACATCCGTTTTATCAGCGTGCCAAAATCATTTAGTTTTGAAACAAAAACATTCAAATCACAGAATTTTATTATTGTCTTTTATAAAAACACTCCTATCTAATTAGCTTATTGTCAGCATTTATTTCAAAAAAATGTGGTTTTTCAATTTGAAAGGAAGTAATTTTGCACCCGATTTGAGCAGTTTTACTCAATTCTTCAATTTTATTATCAATTTTACAAAAAAGTATCATGTCTGCATTAAATTTAGTCGCTGACAGAATCAATGCGTTGGAAGAATCTGCCACGCTTGGTATGTCGAAAAAGTCACGTGAATTAGCGGCACAGGGACACAAAGTAATCAACCTCTCAGTTGGAGAGCCAGATTTCAAAACCCCAAAACACATTTGCGATGCTGCAAAAGCGGCAATCGACGCTGGTTTTCACCACTACACGCCCGTAGCAGGTATTCCTGAGCTACGAAAGGCTATTGCAGACAAACTTAAACGTGAGAATAATATAGATTGGAAACCAGAGAATATTGTGGTTTCAACAGGAGCAAAACACTCTTTGGCAAATGTTATTTCTTGTTTGATTAACCCAGGTGACGAAGTAGCTATTTTATCGCCATATTGGGTAAGTTACTCAGAAATGGTGAAATTGGCAGAGGGAAAATCGGTAATTGTAGAAGGAAAATTTGAAAATGATTTCAAAGTAAAACCTGAGCAATTAGAAGCAGCCATCACAGACCGTACGAAAATCGTAATGTATGCTTCGCCAAATAATCCAACTGGTTCGATTTATAGCGAAGCAGAATTGAGAGCATTGGCGGCGGTTATCGAAAAACACGAAAATATCTTCGTTTTAGCTGACGAAATCTACGAATATATCAACTTTACTGACGAAGGACATTTCAGCATGGGTTCAATTCCAAGCATGAAAGACCGAGTAATCACAGTAAACGGTTTTGCTAAAGGTTTTGCCATGACTGGCTGGCGTTTGGGCTACATCGCAGCGGCAAAGTGGATTGCTGATGCAGTAGAGAAACTACAAGGGCAAGTGACTTCGGGAACAAACTCAATTGCTCAACGTGCAGCGGTTGTTGCTTGGGACGATACTTCGGCGGCAGAATCAATGAAATTAGCTTACTTACGTCGTCGTAATTTGGTAGTTAGTTTATTGAGAGAAATTCCAGGTTTCAAGGTAAATATGCCTGACGGAGCGTTCTACGCATTCCCAGATGTAAGTTATTATTTCGGAAAATCTGACGGAAACGTAACTATCCAAGATGCTGACCAATTGTGTATGTGGTTGTTGGAAACAGCTCACGTAGCACTTGTGGGTGGAGGCTCATTCGGAGCTCCAAACTGTTTACGCCTTTCAACTGCCGCTTCTGACGAGGCTCTTACTGAAGCAGTTGCAAGAGTAAAAGCTGCTTTGACTAATTTGAAGTAAGCAATTTCGATATTTAAGGAAGCCTTCGCTCTAAGCGAAGGCTTCCTTTTTTATGCCCTCCAATCCCAGACAACTACTCGCCAAACTTCGCCAAGAGTAGCATCATGAAAATCCTTTACAGGAATAAATCCTACTCGGGCATGAGCTTTCAATGAGCGAGTATTATTAGTTGAAATATCGGTTACACACATTTCAAAGTTAGCAGATAGTTCTTCTCGGAGTTTCTGATACATTCCATCAAAAAAGCCCATGCTGCGGTAGCCTTCACCTACACAAACTTGCCCCATTACTACGTAATTAAAATCTTTTAGTTTTTGATTTTCATAGTCAATTTCATCAATTGCCTCGAATAAAGTTTTTAGCTCCGGCACATCGTTTCGGAACTGTGGCAGCATTGCCAAACAATAAGCCACAACTGTATCACCATCTTTTACGATAACGCTCGGTTGGGCATCATTCATCGCCTTCAAAACTGCATATTCATGCTCAACTGTAACAAATCCTTGGCTTTGGATTTGTTCAGTTGTAAGGTTTTTCTTGAGGTTTTTTTGTTGAAGTGCTAAAATCCCTCTAACATCATCGTCGCCGTTGACAGTCGTAATAATAGGTTTTATTGTAGTATCTTGCATAGTAAAGTTTGAAAGCCGCAATTAAGGCACGATTGAAATGATTTACAAGATTTCGGAGATTGAAATTTTATTTTAAAGATTCTAAACGAAAGTTGTCCAATAAATTAATCTTGAAATCAAGGTAATATTGGTATATCTTTGAAAAAATTATTTTCAAACTACGCCCTTTATTCCTCTATTCATGAACTTCAAACAAACTTTGCTTGCCTTCTTTGGTAGCTTATTATTTTTGCCACAAATCAGCAAATCTCAGTCGAAAGATGAACAATATTTAATCGTTGGTACATACACACGCCCCAACACCAAAAATCCGAGCGAAGGCATTTATATCTATAAATTCAATACTAATACTGGCGAATTTAGTGCCGTTAGTAAAGCCACGGGCATCAAAAATCCATCGTTTTTGACAGTTTCTCCCAACCAAAAATTTGTTTATGCTGTCACCGAAACAAGCGATGGCTCGGTAACGGCTTATAGTTTTGATAAAAAATTAGGCAATTTAACTAAGCTCAATACGCAATCAGCGGGTGGAGCAGACCCTTGCCACATAAGTATCGACAAAACAGGAAAGTGGATTTTGGTGGGAAATTATTCGGGAGGAAATTTGTCGATTTTGCCTGTTGAAGCTGATGGTTCTCTCGGAAAAGCAACACAAACCATCAATCACGAAGGTAAAGGCCCGAATACTGGTCGTCAAGAAAAACCGCACGTTCATTCGGTAAATATTGCTCCTAATAATCGAGATATTTTTGTACCAGATTTGGGCATTGATAAAATCATGACGTATAGTTTAGATGCCAAAAATGGTAAACTTTTGGAAGGAAAACCAGCTTTTACGAAAGTAGCTGATGGTTCGGGACCACGCCATTTTACGGTTCATCCAAACGGTAAATTTGCTTATGTGATTCAAGAATTAAGTAGCACCGTTACGGCTTTCAACTATGCTTCGGGAAAATTGACTCCTTTTCAGACAATAACGACGCTTGCCAAAGATTTTAGAGATAAAAACAAGAGTTTCTGTGCCGATATTCATATCTCGCCCGATGGAAAGTTTCTGTATGGCTCAAATCGTTTTGTAGATGCGGGCAATAAAAATGGCATTTTTGCTCCTAATAATACTACTGATACAATAGTTATGTATAGCATTGACCAAAAAACTGGAAAACTGACCTACATCGGCAACGAATCAGTTTTAGGAAAAATACCTCGTAATTTTATGATTACGCCCAACGGAAAATTTGTTTTGGTAGCCAACCAAGAGACAGATAATATCACGATTTTTAAAAGAGATGCCAAAACAGGAAAATTATCGCCAACAGGCAAGCAAATTGACGTACCTGTGCCTGTTTGTTTGAAGATGGTTTCAGTAGAATAATTTTGTAGGTTGTAGAACAATTTTGTAAATTGTTCAAGCGTAGAATAAGAAAAAATTCGTGTGTTTTTTCCAAATTTAAATCTTAGTAGTTTCTAAGACCAATGCCATCCGTGTCCCCTACGTGCCTTCGGGAGACACGGATGGGACGAAATTTCCAAACCATTTTCCAAAAAACTGATGCTAATGGTGATAATATTGTCTTTG
>NZ_JBMLRC010000011.1:0-1490 GCF_049241225.1 Emticicia sp. | reverse complement strand
CCAGCTACCATTACTGGAGCAGCAGCAGCAGGCTCGATGCCATACTCGTCTTTCAAAATTTGAGCTAACTCATTTACTTCTTTTACAGTTAAGTTTACTAACTGTTCTGCGAATGCTTTTAAATCTGCCATTTTTATAGATTTTAAAAAGTTTTTTACAAAAAATAGATAATAATAAATTTTTAATGATTAACCGAAAACTGCCAGTTGATGGCTATTAACGGAAAATTGCTTAGGCTGCTTCTTTCTCTGAAAGAGTTTTGAGGATACCAGCCAATTTGTTGCCACCGCTTTGTAAGCCAGAAATAACATTTTTGGCAGGTGACTGCAACAAACCGATGATTTCGCCAACCAATTCTTGCTTTGATTTCAACGTTAACAACGTATCCAATTGGTCGTGTCCGATGAAAATGCTTGAATCAACTGATGCACCTTTTAGTTTGATGCTATTTTTGTTTGCTTTAAGGAAATCCTTAATTAGTTTCGCCGCTACTTTGCCCGACTCTTGGTGGAACATTACGCCTGAGAAACCTGTCAATACTTCCGCATCAAATGATGAATAGTCAGTATCTGTACTTTCGAGAGCCTTTCTAATCAAAGTATTTTTGATTACACGGTACTCGATACCACGCTCAAAGCAAAGACGACGTAATTCGTTGGTTTTCGCAACGTTTAAGCCACTTGCATCGGTGATATAGAAGTAAGGTGTATTCGCAAACTTCTCCGAAAGCTCTTCGATTATTGCTCCTTTTTCTTCTTTTGTCATGATTACAATCCATTAATGGTTGTTTTGTCGATTTGGATACCAGGTCCCATTGTGCTTGCAAGTGAAATGCTTTTCACGTACGTACCTTTTGCAGACGAAGGTTTCAATTTCAACAAAGTTTGAATCAATTCGGTGGCATTTTCTGCCAATTTCTCAGGCGAGAATGAAACTTTACCGATAGAAGCGTGAATGATACCAGTTTTGTCAACTTTGAAGTCAATTTTACCAGCTTTCACCTCTTTAACGGCAGTTGCAACATCCAAAGTAACTGTACCTGACTTAGGGTTTGGCATCAATCCACGAGGTCCGAGGATTTTACCTAATTTACCTAATTTCGCCATTACAGTTGGCATTGTGATGATTACATCAATATCAGTCCAACCTTGCTCGATTTTTTGGATGTATTCGTCCAAACCTACGTGGTCAGCACCCGCTGCTTTCGCATCTGCTTCTTTATCTGGTGTACAAAGTACCAAAACACGAACAGTTTTACCCGTTCCGTGAGGTAATGCAACCACACCACGAACCATTTGGTCAGCTTTACGAGGGTCAACACCGAGGCGTACGTGTACGTCCACCGATGAGTCGAATTTAGTGTAAGCAACTTCCTTCAAAACACCAGCCGCTTCTGTAAGCGAGTAGGCTTTGTTGGCGTCAAACTTAGCATTCGCCTCTTTTCTTTTTTTAGTTAATTTTGCCATTGGCTTAATTTGGTTTTAGCGTTA
>NZ_JBMLRC010000010.1:0-1190 GCF_049241225.1 Emticicia sp. | reverse complement strand
GAATTAACGCTTCTGAAAAATCGTATTGTTACAAAGTTTCATTTGTAGATAAATGTGGGAGCGAGTCAGATTTTTCTCCAGCTTTTTGCACAATATTTTTAGGCGAGAATACTCTTCGTAATTTAGAATGGACCAATTCCACGCCCTTTGGGAATACTACAATCAAGCAATTTGAAGTTTTAAGCTTTGATGAACAAACTAACGCAACAACGATAGAGGCTATCAAAACACCGTCTGAAATTACTTATGTACCGATTCTTGATAAGTTTGAAGAAGAAGCTAAATTCCAAATAAAGACAATTTCAATTGATGGCAAAGAAAGTTTTTCAAATACTTACACCATTCCGATTACAGTTAAATTATTTATACCAGAAGCTTTTACGCCTGATAATGACAATTTAAATGAGAGTTTGGAGATAAAAGGCTCTACAAAACGTATAACAACTTTTGAAATACAAATTTTTAATCGCTGGGGAAGTCTTGTATTTACATCTAAAGATTTAAATTTGCAGTGGAATGGCACTTTTCAAAACACCCTCTTACCACCAGATACATATACCTATAAAATTTACGCAAAGAGTAATGATGGTAAGGAAATTAATAAATTTGGCAAGTTTTTGCTGTTAAGATAAAAAATATGTCATAAATGATTAGAAAGCTACTTATTCTACCAATAGCATTAATGATAAGTATTAATGTATCTCACTCTCAGAGTCTTACATCAAATATAAAATATCAACTCGAAACAGGAATTCACCTTTCTTCTTCTGGTAAAACTCCTTTTTGGCTGCGTTCAAACCAATATGGCATTGTTCCCTTAGAGGCCCAGTTTGCGACTTTTAGGGGTTCTGCACATAAAGAATACGATTCCACTAAAAACGAAAATCAAAAATTAAAAAAATTCGGAGTTGGTTATGGAGCTTGGACGGTCGTAAATGTTGGCAAAGTAAATCAGCTATTGTTACCAGAGGTATATATAAAGGCCCGCTATGGGGTTTTTGAATTTTATGGTGGACGAAGAAGAGAGATTGTCGGTTTAGTTGATACTACATTGACTTCGGGCTCATATATTTGGTCTGGTAATGCAATGCCTATACCTAAACTCCAAATCTCCATTCCAAATTATGTGTCGATTATTGGCAAAGGGTTGATTTCAATTAAGGGAGCTTATGCTCATGGCTGGTTTGGGA
>NZ_JBMLRC010000009.1:0-4919 GCF_049241225.1 Emticicia sp. | reverse complement strand
TATAAAAACGCCGAACGTTTATCTAAAGTTTCGTGTTTGAAAAATTATTTAATTATTTTTCAAAATATAATTATTTTAAATTTTTCAACTGCAAAGTCCAGGTTTCATCAGAAAATGTTCATGTTATTCTCTGCTAATCTTGCTTGCACCGCTTGTGTTTGAGTCGAAATCTTTTACTTTTCCGAAACTAATATGACTTGCACCGCTGGCATCGGCTCTAGCTTGGTTGATTTCCATGCGTTTGGCATCAATGTGGCAAGCTCCCGAAACATCCATGTTTACTCTTTCGGCCGAACCTCTCAAGTCTGCTTTTGAAGCACCCGAAGCATCGAATTCGATTTTACGAACTTCCACATCAATGGCAGCTTTCGAAGCACCCGATAACTGAACGTCTAAATCTTTGCTTTTATCTTTGAAACCAATGACTTTCAGGGTTGATGCTCCCGAAATATCAAGCCCTTCGAGCGATGGCATCGTGATATTGATTCTAACGGTTTCGTTTCTTCTACTGAACGAAAATTTATCTTTATGACCGATTTCGAGGGTATTATTGCGTACTTCAAAATCAATATCGTCTAAGTCTTTTTGGTCGTCAGTGTCTGCGATAATTTCAAAAGAATTTCCTTTGCGAATCGTTACAACAAATGCTCCGCCCACTTCAACTTTATCAAAGCCGTTTAACTCAAATTTCTTTTCGTGCTGACCTTTTTCTTCAAAAACACCATAATCAAAGGCTGAGTCGTCGTCGTCATCGTAGTTGTTATCTCTGAGAGCTTCACGTTCTTCGTCACTTAATTTCGGACAATCACGGCAAACCATACCTGAGTCACGTTTCATTACGTAGGTGTATTTGTCAACATCGTCGCCATCAATATCGAAATCGTGTTTTTTCCAATCTCTACGATATACACTGTGATAAAAACTTTTGGTTAGTTTAAATGGCTTATCATAAGGCACATAGAGCGTCATTTCGAGGTCTTGTCCACGGAAACGAGCCTTTTCGGGCAAAGTTATGTTTTGGTCGAAAGTCAGTGTCGAGTCTTTTTGAGCAATATTATAGATAATAGCCTTTGCAAAACTTTCAGCCTCAGCTCTTGTACGGCCCGATGACTCGAAACGTTGTTCTAATTTCAAATCTGTTCCTTCATAGCCTTCTACACTCACTTTTACATCATCTTCGATATGGATTTCATCAAAATCATCATCGTGGTTATTATTGGCATCGAGTACCAGCGTTTGTCCTGAAAGCGTGTAAGGGAAGTTTTTAGTTTGTTCAAAACGACCTTTTTTCTTGAAATTTAGGGCGTATTTTGTAGCTAAAATACCTGTTCCCATCAAACCAGCTAACCAAAGACCTAATAACGAAATCCAAAAATTACGATTTCCGATTCTTCTGTTCGAAAGTAATGTCAAACCCGTAAGCAAAAGAGCCAAGAAAGGTGTAAACATGGCCAAGAAAGCAAAGAAGCCAGCCATTGGGTGAATATCTTGCGAGAAGATTTTGAATGGACTGTTATCAAAAAACTCAGTTCCTTCAATACCCGACGTCACGCCAAAGAATGCTGCCACGGCCGCCACAATGCCAACAATCATTGCTAAAGAAAACAACATCAACATGACGCCCGCCAAAACTCTGGCAACTGGCCCGAGGTGTTTTAAAACTTCGCCCAAAGCCTTGATAACCAAACCTACTAAACGGAAAGGGAATAATAGGATTTTTGTGAGGGCGTTTTCTGGGGCGTTTTTATCAACATTGATGCTTTCTTTGATATTGGTTTCGATGTTAGAAAGCGTAACTGGCTCGCCTTTCATTTCCATTTTTTGTGTGAGGGTCTGAGCTTTTGGTGCTACAATCCAGAGGATAATGTAAGCCAAGAAGCCCGTTCCGAATAAAAACACACTCAACACAAAAAGCAAACGAATAACCGTAATGTCAACTCCAAAATAAGCAGCTAAGCCACTACAAACACCGCCTAAAACTTTATTATCATTATCTCGGTAGAATTTCTTGATTTTTTTGTCTTCGTCGAGGTTAAAGTTTGGCGGGAAAACTACCCAACAAACAAAATATGCCAAGAAAACAAAACCTGAGATTGGTCCGAGGTCGTCATCGATTGGTGGTAAACCTAAGAATAGTAATAAAAAGATGATTCTTGCCCAAACCACATCAATATTGAAATAATGTGCTAATCCAGCTAAAACTCCACCCAAAGCTTTGCGTTTAACATCACGATAAAGGCGTTTTGGTTGAGCAGATTGTGTTGAATCAGACTGCTGGCTGCCCACAGTTGACTGATTACTGCCCACGGTTGACTGCGAATTGCCCACTGTTGATTGTGCAGTGTTTTTCAAATCTTCTTCTTCTTCGATTGCCTCAAAGTCAGATACACTACCCATTGATTTAATGAGGTCGTTTACGCCTTCATGTGTAATAACTGGTTGATTATCAGACTTTTGGTTCGTCCAGAATTTTTCGGCAATACGTGCTTCGATATCAGAAACAATCTCCTGACTGCCCTCATACGACGCAAAATATTGTTTAATGGAGGCTAAGTAAGCGTTTAGTTTTTCGTAGGCATCTTCTTCGATATTGAAAACCATGCCTGCTATATTTATTTGTATAGTCTTTTTCATTGTCTTATTGATAAAAAAATCGTTCGCTGTTAGATGCTTGATTTAGGGTAATTAGATTAGGTGATTTCGAGTGAATAAAACAGAAAGCTCGAAATCAGATTTTAATTATTTCTTGCTTATAATTGTCGTAACGGACTCCGAAAGTTCGTTCCAAGTATTGTTCAAGTTTTCTAAAAACATTAGCCCTGTATCAGTCAATACGTAGTATTTACGTGGCGGGCCTGAAGTTGATTCTACCCATTTATAATCAAGCAAGCCTGCGTTTTTCAGACGAGTCAATAAAGGGTAAAGCGTGCCTTCAACAACCATTATTCTGGCGTTGATAAGTTCGTAGAGAATTTCGGAGGCATAAATTTCACCCCTCGAAATTATATGCAGAATGCAGTACTCCAAAATCCCTTTCCGCATCTGCACTTGGGCATTTTCTAAATCCATATTTTTAATCCCTTATCTTTCAAAAGGGGGAATTTAAAAAGTTTAAGTTTTCTTTATTATCAACAACAGCTTTCTGATGATGACGATACAAAGATATAATAAGGTACTATGCAATGCAAGATACTTGGTTAAAAACTTTTTGATTTTCTGATGAGTGGTAAAAAGAATGTATAAAACTTGTATTTTTGAGGATGGAAATTTTGCTATTATTGACTCTTTTTGCTTGGGTTTATAGAAAATCAACAACTTAAATCTCCATTTTTCAATTTTACAGACAAAATATATGAGACATTTTTCGATTGGAATACTTTGGAGATTAACCATTCTGACATTACTATTAGCCGCTTTTGCGTACTTTGTGCTACAAAAACAGTGGTTTTTGTCGTTTTTTATTTTGGTCGGAATAGCAATTAGTTTTTACTTGCTATTCGGTTATGTCACCTCAGTCAATCGAAAACTGGCACGTTTCTTTGAATCGGTTCGCTATGCTGATTTTGCCGTAAAATTCAGAGCCGATAATAAACTGGGCAAAAGTTTTGAAGAAGTAAACAACCAACTTAATGGAGTTTTAGATGCGTTCCGCCAAGCTCGTGCCGAAAAAGAAGCCAATCTACATTATATAAATACCATCGTTCAGCACGTAAATGTGGGTTTACTTTCGTTCGATGCTTCTGGCAAAATCGAATTGATAAATAATGCGGCCTTCCGAACTTTAGGCATTTACAGACTTCGTAATATTTCGGAATTAAGCAATAGCGTACATATCGGGCTTTACGAAATCCTTAAAGATTTGCCTTCGGGCGGTAAAACGCTTTACATAACTTCTAACGAACAGCAAATCACGATAAACTCCACGACCGTTAGCCTTCGTGGAAGAGTCATAAAACTGGTTTCGCTACAAAATATTCAATCCGAACTACAAGAAAAAGAACTCGATGCGTGGCAAAACCTCACAAAAGTGCTTCGTCACGAAATTATGAATTCCGTCACGCCGATAGTTTCGTTGGCCAGCACGATGCGAGAAATTATAGAAATAGATTTATCCGAAAAAACGGAAATTAAAGAAACCGTCGATGATTTGAAAGAAGCCCTCCAGACCATCGAAAACCGTAGTAAAGGCATCATGAATTTTGTGAATGCGTACCGCGAATTCACCACAATTCCGAAGCCAGTTTTTACCGAAACTACCGCCAAACAACTCGTCGGAAACCTCACGAATCTGATTTTGCCTCAAATAAAAGCCAAAGGAATCAGTCTTCAAACCAACATAAAACAAGATTTTTCGCTCATCGTAGATAACGAACAGATTGACATGGTTTTGATTAATCTGACGAAAAATGCCATCGAAGCAGTAGAAAATAAATTAAATCCAGAAATAAAAATATCAATTTATCAAGCTGATAATCAGAGATTTATAGAGGTTGCAGATAATGGAAGTGGTATCGAACCCGAAGCAATCGAAAAGATTTTCATTCCCTTTTATACGACCAAAAAGACTGGTTCGGGTATTGGCTTGAGTCTTTCTCGGCAAATTATGCAGATTCACGGAGGTAATCTGAAGGTAATTTCTAAAGTAGGCGAGGGCAGTAAGTTTTTGGTTATTTTTTGATTAGTAATTTTCCAGTAAAATAGAATTTTAACAAAAGATTCTAAAAAAAACCATGTATTTTTGTGTTTTATGCAAGACAAGTTCTTACCTGTTAATACGATTCATTTGACAGTTGTAAACCTGTCCTACAAGTACTTAACCATTTACATTTTTAGAAGATGAAACCTCTTAAACACTTGCTTACGCTCGTATTGATTGTTTTGTTTGCCAATGGCTGTAAGCAAAAAACATCGGCCGAATA
>NZ_JBMLRC010000008.1:15743-51992 GCF_049241225.1 Emticicia sp. | reverse complement strand
AAAATCAAGCAGAATCCCGTAGGGATGGTATGATTATAGCAATCAAAATGAAAAATCAAGCAAAATCCCGTAGGGATGATATAATAATACAAAGACGAAAAAATTAATGATTATGATTAACTAACACATAAATCCTATCTAAAACACTAACTCCAAGCCTAATTTATCTCTCAATTCTAATAAAGCTGGGTTTTTATTAGCTAAATATTCAAATTTCTCTTGGGCTGTATATGGCCTACGTTCGGTGGTAGTCTCAACAATTTCTGCCACTATCTGAATCGAAGCATTTCTTAATCGCTGACGCAAAAATGTGGCTAAATCTTGCTTCATTTGCGTGAGCGTATCCATCTGAATTTGGTTATCTAACTGCAACTTAAAGGTTGTTCCTTCCAAGATAAACTCCCGTTTGAGCATTACTCGTAGAGTTTCGAGGTCACTTTCGTTGGCAAATGCAAACAAAGCTTGTTGTGCAGCTTCATACGTAAAAGCATCACTATAATTTGGCAAAGCTGGCTCATTATCAACACTTTGCACATCAGCTTTTGGATTAAAAACCGATGTTTCGATATCAACCGTAGAACGCAACTTTGAAGAAGCCATCGAAGGACGAGCAGTAGGCTGTACGCTCGGTGCGGGACTTGGCACAGTCGGAGTAACTGGCCTTGCGGGCATAGCAGGAATCGACTGTACATAACTTGGCTGTGCCTGCGAGGTGGTAGTTGGTGTAGCCGCAGCCACAACCGATTTTTGTTCCGAACTCTCAGCCCTCACTGGAGTTGACGAAACTACTGAATTGCTATTTTTTTTTTCGTCCCCGTTGTTGGGTAGCTCACTCAAATTCAAAACTTGATTTATCTGAGAGAGTTTCATCAGACCAATTTCAACGTGCAAACGCTGATTTTTGGCCGATTTATAATTTATATCAAGCTGACTACCAATACTTAACGAAGAAAAGATATAACCCAACGATAACTTCGCCGACTGCTCAACGTATCGTTGCTGAATAGAATCAGCTACCTGCAAAAGTTTCACCGTTTGCGGGTCTTTACTTACCATGATGTTTCGGAAATGCTCATTCAAACCCACCACAAATTGGTGTCCATCGAAGCCTTTTTCCAAAATTTCATTGTATAACAAAAATGCTTCCGACACATTTCCAGCCGATAGGGCATCGGTCATGCGGAAGTAATAATCATAATCAAGAATATGTAAATTTTCTAAGACAGCCTGATACGTAAGTCCATTACCCGACGAAAACGTTACGTTCAAATCGAACATCGAAAGAGCATCACGCAGACCACCATCAGCTTTCTGAGCGATGAGTTCAAGTGCCTGATAATCAGCTTTTACATTTTCTTTCGTAGCCACATTAGCCAAATGGTCGGCAATGTCTTTTATCTGAATACGATTAAAATCAAAAATCTGACAACGACTCAGAATCGTTGGCAAGATTTTGTGTTTTTCGGTGGTTGCTAAGATAAAAATTGCGTAGCTCGGTGGCTCTTCGAGGGTTTTTAAGAAAGCATTGAAAGCCGCCTGCGAGAGCATGTGCACCTCATCAATGATATAAATCTTGTATTTACCCGACTGCGGAGGAAAACGCACTTGGTCGGTCAGATTTCTAATATCTTCAACCGAGTTATTAGATGCCGCATCAAGTTCGTGAATATTGAACGAAGCATTATTATTGAAACTCTTGCACGACTCGCACTCATTGCATGGCGAAATATCTTCGGTGAGATTTTGGCAGTTGATGGTTTTGGCCAAAATTCTGGCACAAGTTGTTTTACCTACACCACGAGGCCCACAAAACAAAAACGCCTGTGCTAAATGATTCGTACGAATGGCATTTTGCAAAGTAGTTGTGATGTGCGACTGACCTACAACTGTATCGAAAGTGATAGGGCGGTATTTTCGGGCCGAAACAACAAATTTTTCCATGACGCAAGTTACAAAAAAAATGGAATTTTAAGAGATATTCACGCACAGAATCGTATGATTTATTTACTTTTGTGGCGAAAAACCAACCGACAAAATGACTAACAAACTGACAATAAAGGCATTCAACCACGTAGCTTTACAAATATCTGATATTGAAAAAAGTCGAGCTTTTTACTCAGAAATACTTGGTTTAGAAGAAATTCCTGCCCCAACTTTTGATTATCCAGTTGTTTGGTTTAGCTTAGGAAATGGCCGAGAAGTACATCTCATTGGTAGAAAACCCGAAGCTACTTTTACTCCAGTAAGAAGTAATCATTTTGCTCTCGAAGTGAGCGATATATATTTGGCAGAGAAAATACTGAAAGAAAATGGAGCAAATTGCTTACCCATCAAATCTCGCCCCGATGGAATTTTACAGTTATTCCTGACCGACCCTGATGGAAATTTTATTGAATTGTGTCAGATTTGATTAATTCAAACCTCTATGTCTTGCGGCAGAGCCGCCCAATATTTGTAGAAATAAAATTTTTTAATGAAGCAAGGTGCATCGCACCGTGAAATAGTTCCAGTAATATCTCGGTGCGATGCACCTTACAATCACGATTGTTTTGCCAATTTCTACAAATATTTTAGTGCTACGCACTTTTTATATAGGCCGGAACTTGAATCAATTCCCAAACATCGCCTTCAAAGCTCCCCAAAGGGTCTTTTTCAAATCGAGGTTTGTATCAAGCACACGAAGTTCGTCTGATAGTAAAAAATCAACCCCAGCAACATTTTTAGGTTGATAAATATTGAGTAGAATATTCCAGTTTATTTTACCGAGTCCTACACCAAAACTTACAAATTTCTTCGTGACATTCTGAGATAAAAACGACTGATAATCAAGCGTTTGAACCTTGCTTAATTCTACTAAATCAACTTGTTCGAGTGTAAGACCGATTGCTCCGAGAATTTTCACTAAAAGTGCTTTTTCGGACTCTGAAATCGTATCGGTCAGAATCAAAACTTGATTTCGGAATTTGAAAGTTGGAATAACTGGCTTGGCTACCTCTCGTGGCGGAATTGGGGCAGGAATTGGTTCTTGCACAACTGCTTTTTGCTCAACAACTGGTTTGGCTTCCGCAACTTTTGAGCTTTCGGAAACTACATTTTTGTAGAGTGTTTCGGTACTAAAAAGATAATTGGCAAGATTTGAAGTCATGGTTTTTAAGCTTGTAGAACAAGTTTCTAACTTGTTCCTGTTCGCTACTCACAAGTTAGAACCGGTACGGTCCGCCGCAGCGGTTGCGTTCAACCTTGTGTTACAAAATAAATGTGCCACACTTTTCAGAAATGGCACATTTAAAATCAATATAAATTACATTGCTTAACGCAAAATGATTTCTTCACGGTCTGGGCCCGTTGAAATAAAGCTAATCGGTACTTGAAGCTCAGCTTCTAAGTAAGTTACGTAATCAGCTAATTCAGCAGGAATTTGGTCGAATTTACGCATTCCTTCAAGCGAGCAAGCCCAACCTTTGAATGTTTTGTAGATTGGCTCTACATCAGTATCCGTCAAATCAAACGGCATTTGCTCGGTGATAGTACCATCTGGCAAGCGGTAGTGCGTACAAACGTTTACTTCATCTAAGAAATTCAATACATCAACTTTCATCATAATCAATTGCGTTACGCCATTGAGCATGATACTGTATTTGAGTGCTGGTAAATCTAACCAACCCGTACGGCGAGCTCGGCCAGTCGTTGCTCCAAACTCACGTCCTTCTTGGCGGATTTTCTCTCCGAGTTCGTTATCTAATTCAGTCGGGAATGGGCCACTTCCTACACGTGTGCAGTAGGCCTTGAAAATTCCGTAAACCTCTCCTACTGTGTTTGGTGCAACACCCAAACCTGAGCATACACCAGCAGCAGTTGTGTTTGAACTTGTAACGAACGGATACGAACCAAAATCAATATCAAGCAATGAACCTTGAGCACCTTCGGCCAATACTTTTTGTCCGTCTTTCAACGATTGATTAACAACGTATTCGGTATCTTGAAGATTGAATTCTTTCAAAAACTCAAGAGCAGCGAAAAATTCTTTTTCAGCTTCGGTTAGGTCATACTCAAAGTTATGGAAATCTAAGATTTGTGTATGTTTCGCTACTAAAGCTTTGTATCTTTCGGTGAAGTTTGGCGAAATAATATCACCTAAACGCAAACCTTGGCGAGCAACTTTATCAGAGTATGCCGGGCCGATACCTTTCAAAGTTGAGCCAATTTTGGCATCACCTTTGGCTTTTTCGTAAGCGGCATCAAGCAAACGGTGAGTTGGAATGATTATGGCAGTTTTCTTAGAAATAACTAAGTTTTTCTTCAAATCAAGGTTATATTTTCCTAAACCATCAATTTCTTTCTTGAAGATAATTGGGTCGAGTACCACACCATTTCCGATAATATTTAAGCAATCGGTGCGGAAAACACCCGATGGAATTTGGTGTAATACGTGTTTATTGCCGTTGAATTCGAGCGTGTGACCAGCATTTGGGCCACCTTGAAAACGTGCAACTACTTGATAATCAGGAGCAAGTACATCAACAATTTTGCCTTTGCCTTCATCGCCCCACTGTAAGCCTAAAAGAATATCAACCATTTTTGAATTAAGACGGAGACACCCGTCTGATTAGAATTGAGAATGTAGAATGACCATATTCTACTATTAAAACCTTTATTTTTTTACTCGAAAAATCAAAATTCTAAACCTCAGCTTCAAGAAGCTACCTTATTCTCACAATTTTCTCGCTCACAATTACCATAAAAAATCAGCGAATGGTGCATCACTTTAAACTTTAGCATATCGCCAACCATGTTTTGGATATTCTGCACACGTGGGTCGCAAAACTCCATTACCTTGTGGCAGTCAACACAAATGAGGTGGTCGTGCTGCTTAGAGCCATAAGCCTTTTCGTATTGAGCTAAGTTTTTGCCAAACTGATGTTTTTTCACTAAGTCGCACTCAACCAATAAATCGAGGGTATTATAAACCGTGGCACGGCTTACTTGATATTTCTTATTTTTCATAGAAATATACAAATCTTCTACCTCGAAATGGTCATTTCTTGAGTAAATCTCTTCCAAAATTGCGTATCTCTCGGGCGTCTTACGGAGCAATTTTGTCTCCAAATAAGCCGTAAAAATACTTTTTGCTGATTCAAAATTTGAAGGATTAGAAACCATTTTATTAAATGAGTTTGACTATAATTTTAGGATAAAATTACTAATAAAATACAGAACTTCCATCATTAAAAACCGTATTGCCCCAATTAGCTATGTTTATTTCAATCAATTCTTAAATAAATACCAAAAGCACTGAGTTTCTTCAGTGCTTTTGAGCAATTATAGCTATATTCTGATGGACTTTACCCAAACAATTATTTTAAGGAAATTGAAAAGCCAACAGCATTATTTTCGGTTATTCCAAATTGTATTTTATTGATATAACTTGTTTTATTTCTTGATTTCACCATAGAATTGTAAATATCTACCGAGTGCTGAGCAAGCTCGTTGGAAGATTCTACCAAGCTCAAACCACCGGCAATAAGACCTATACCCATTAATAATTTAGGCAAACTTCTTATCTTGTAATCAACCTCTTTACCGTCAACAATAGCGGTGGCATCTACTCCTTTAAGTGCTACATAAGCTAGGCCAAACCCTCCAACGGTCACAACGGGCCCAACTGGCTTTAGTACATTCGACCATTTATATTTTACTCTTGACTGCCAAGTATTCTTAAATAATTGATTTATCTTTTTTGACGAAATCTTAATTCCATCTTTGTATATTTGGGTCGTTAGAAATACTCTTTTGGCATAGAGTGTATCATTCTTTTGTGCAAATACATTACAAAAGCTAAAACATATAAAAATCAAAATAATTATTCTTTGTTTCATTCGAGATTTTATGAAATTTACTTTCATAACTTATTTTAAAGAAATAGAAAAACCAACAGTATTGCTTTGGGTTAGACCAAATTGAACTTTATTAATGTAGCTTATCTTTCGGCTTGATTTGAGCATCGAATTATAAACATCCACCGAATGTCGAACAAGTTGATTCGAGGATGCTACTAAGCTGTAACCAACCACAAATAAACTTGCACCAATTGTAAGCTGGGGTAAACTAATAGACTTATAACCAACTTTTCTACCTTCAATGGTTGTCGAAACATTTACTCCTTTGATAGCAAAAGTAGTTAAGCCTATACCCCCGACTATCCCTAAAGCTCCGGTGGTTTTCAAAACTCTCGACCATTTATAATTTACTTTTGGGGCCCAAGTATCCTTAAATAAAGCTTCAACGCTTTTTCTCGACAACCTAACATTATCTGAATAGATATTTGTTGATAAGAAAGCTCTTTTACTGTAAAGTGTATCTTGTTTTTGTGCAAAAAGCTGCACAGAATTAATATATACAATAATAAAGACAAGTATTTGAAGCTTTCTCATTTTTTATGCCGAAAAACCTTATTTTAGTCAATAGTCATAGTTTTCAAGGATTACTCGACATCAACCCTCGTTACTTTGTTCATTCCTTCTATGCCATTAAGCTTTTGCATTAATGTTTCCAGATGTCGTGTATCCTGTACATAAAGTTTGATATCGCCCGTAAATATACCATCATTTGTGTCAACTGCCAAAGAACGCATATTGATATGTAATTCGCTGGAGATAACTTTAGAAATATCCTGAATCATACCCATACGATCAAGGCCATCAAGGTGAATACTTGCTACAAATGCCTTTGCCACCTGCGAAGACCAGCGTGCCTTAATAACTCGATTACCATATTGCGAAAGCAACTGTTGAGCATTTGGGCAAGTATTACGATGAATTTTAATTCCTTCATTGACAGTCAAAAATCCAAAAACATCATCACCGGGAATTGGACTACAGCATTTAGCCAGCGTGAAATCAATTTCTTGTAAATCATCACCAATAAAAAGCGTATCAACACCTTTTACTTTCTTGATTTCTTTCTCAAAACTTTTTGCATCAATAAATGCCTTATTATCAAGCTCTATCTTAGCTTGTTTATTGATTCTGGCATCTCGATCAGCTTTAAACTTCTTTATTTCATCCGAATGGATATAGCCTTTACCGAAACTATAATAGAGGTCGTTATAATCTTTTTTATTGAAATATGCCCGAAGTTGATTGAGTGTTTCGAGGTTATTTTCAAGCCCCAACACTTTGAATCTTTTGGCAATAATTTCTTTTCCATCACTGAAATAGACCTTATTTTCTTCTTTCAACAAATCTTTGATGCGAGCTTTGGCTTTTGAAGTCGTAACGAAACGTAACCAATCTTCCGAAGGCTTTTGGCTTTTAGTAGTCAGAATTTCAATCTGGTCGCCATTTTGCATTACATAACTAATCGGCACCAATTGGCTGTTTACTTTCCCGGCCGTACATCTTTTACCAATATCAGTATGTATTTCGAAAGCAAAATCAAGGATCGTGGCTCCTTTACGCAATACTTTCAAATCGCCTTTCGGAGTAAAAACAAAAACCTCTTCATTGTAGAAATTGCCTCTGAAATCTTCCAAAAACTCAATGGCTGATTTATCCTCCGACTCAAGCGTTTCACGAACCTGATTTATCCATCGGTCAAGCGGAGCATCGGTTGAGGTATCATTTCCTTTATATTTAAAGTGAGCGGCATAACCACGTTCAGAGATTTCGTCCATGCGTTCGGTGCGAATTTGCACTTCTACCCATTGGCCTGTTTGGCTCATTACGGTTGTATGCAATGACTCATATCCGTTGGCTTTCGGAATCGAAATCCAGTCTTTCAAACGATCAGGATTGGGCTTATATTCATCTGTTACGATAGAATACGCCTGCCAACATGCCGACTTCTCTTTTTCGGCGGGTACATCTTGCAAGATAATACGAATGGCAAACAGATCAAAAATATCTTCGAAAGAAGTATGCTTGTTTTTTAGCTTATTCCAGATCGAATAAATATGCTTTGGGCGACCTTTGATAATAAAGTGGATTCCTGCATCATTGAGTTTTTTCTGAATAGGCTTAATAAAATTCTCAATAAAACGGTCACGGGTAGCCTTTGTGGTTTTTAGTTTATTGGCTATGTCTTTATAAATATCCGGCTCGGTGTATTTCAGATATAAGTCTTCGAGCTCAGACTTGATTTTATAAAGCCCTAAACGATGTGCCAGTGGAGCATATATAAAGATTGTTTCATGAGCAATTTTTAGCTGCGAATTACGAGCCATGCTTCCGAGTGTACGCATATTATGAAGGCGGTCGGCGAGTTTTATCAGAATAACCCTCACATCTTCTGAAAGTGTAAGAAGCATTTTTCTAAAATTCTCTGCTTGTGCCGATGTACCCTGCTCAAAATTACCTCCGATTTTAGTCAGACCATCAATAATACGAGCAACTTTCGGACCAAATTCATTCTCGATGTCTTTGAGAGTCATGTCTGTATCTTCAACCACATCGTGCAACAAAGCACAAATGATTGATGTAGCTCCTAGACCTATTTCTTCTACACAGATTTCGGCAACTTCTAATGGATGAAAAATATAAGGTTCGCCTGACTTTCGTCGCATATCCTTATGAGCCTCCATTGCAATAGTAAACGCCTTTTTTATTTGTTTAGCATCATCGCCTTTTAAAACGGGCTTGGCGGCTCTAAAGAGTCTTCGATACCTTGCCAATATTTCATTGCGTTCTTTTTCTAAATCAATCATCGCTCCTTGCTGACTAACTTGCATTACATCTATTACTTCTTGCTCCATCACAATCGCCCTCCTTTTTTTATTGTTTTGTTGTATTTTCGTAACACTAAGTTAATAGTAAGACTTAAAGGAACAAATTTTTTTCTATTATTTAGTCGTGTGAAATGTTTGTTTCGAGGCAAAAAAATAATTGTAATAAAAATTATAAAATATTTTTTAATTTTAGGTTGACACAATCAAAAAAACTCTTTACCTTTGCAGCCCAAATGACAAGGAAACCATCGTAAAATAATTTGTTTTTGATAGAATTGTCAGACTGGAAAATGCGGGCGTGGCGAAATTGGTAGACGTGCCAGACTTAGGATCTGGTGCCGCAAGGCGTGGGGGTTCGAGTCCCTTCGCCCGTACGAAAAAACCCTCTGAACCTTGCTTGGTTAGGGGGTTTTTTAGCTTAAATCAATGCTATTAGCATGTTGCTTACATAATAATTATCGACTGTAAGCTTTCTCATCAGTGAAATATTAAAGTTCTTGTTTTTTAAAGCTAAAGCCCTAAAGCTCAATGCTAAAGGCTAAAAATCAAAAATAATCCTCAATGGAAACTACATTAGATAGAATTTCTTCTACCGAAGGCAGATTGAAAGTAACACTCACAGAGGCTGACTACAAGCCAGAGGTTGATAAAAAAATCAAACAATACAGCAAAACTGCTCAAATAAAAGGCTTCCGCCCTGGCATGGTGCCAAAAGAATATATCCAGAAATTACACGGTAAAAGTATCTTAGTTGATGAGGTAATCAATATGGTATCGAAAACTGTGAATGATTATATTTCTACAAACAAGCTACGTGTTGTGGGCGACCCAATGCCCGATAACGAAGCTGCTCAGAACATCGACTGGGACAACCAAAAAGATTTTACTTTTGAATACCAAATTGGTACTGCTTCTGACTTCACGGTAGATTTATCGAAGGTTCCAGCTATCAAAACTTATGATATTGCGGTTTCGGAAGATAAAATCAACGAAGCAATCGAAGATGTACGTAAGCGTTTCGGAAAAGATGCTGAGGTTGAAGAAGTAGAAGCTGGCGATATGATTTTTGGTACTTTGAAACAAGAGTCTTCGGAATTTGAAGTAAAAGATGCCACTATCCCGACTGACCGTGTGAAAGAAGAATCGGCTCACATTTTCAAAGGTTTAGAAAAAGGAAGTAGCGTGAAATTTGATATTCAATCAATTTTCTCGAACACAAAAGATTTAGGTTTTGCTACGGGCAAAACTGAAGAAGAAGCGGCAGCATTGAGCGGTGAGTTTGAATTGACAGTTGAGAAAATTACTCGTGTTGGTGCAGCAGATATCGACCAAGAATTGTTCGATAAGGCTCTTGGACAAGGAAAAGTAAACAACGAAGAAGAATTCAGAGCTGAAATTGCGAAAATCATTGGCGAAAACTACGCTCGTGAAAGCGAATATTTATTAGACTTTGAAGTTGAAAAAACACTTTTAGATAATATCTCAATCGAACTTCCTGACGAATTCTTGAAAAAATGGTTGTTCAATATCAACGAAGGTAAATTTACTGAAGAAGATATCGAGAAAGACTATGCTGCTTTTGCAAAAGGTTTACGTATGGATTTGATTCGTAATGAAGTTGCTTCAAACAACGAAATCAAATTAGAATTTGCTGATATTTTGGAAGAAGTAAAAGCTGAAATGAGAAACTATTTCGGAGCCTACTCTTACGAAGGTTTGGAAGAAATGATTGACCAAATGGCTCGTAAAACTTTGAAAGAAAACAAAGATAACGCTGTTCGTCGTTATACTGACCGTGCATTTGGCAAGAAAGTACGTGAGTTCTTGAAAGCAAACGTTACGGTTGAGAAATCATCAGTTAGCGTTGAAGAATTCAACAAAGTTGCTGAAACGGTTTACGCATAAGCCCCTAACCCCTAAAGGGGAATAAAGTATCAACAAAAATCCCCCTTGAGTTTTCTCTTGGGGGATTTTTGTTATATGGTATTTACGGAAGACTTCGCTTAAAGCGAAGTCTTCCGTTTTGGGTAATTTTAAATCAAAACATTTCCAGTCATTTCTTTTGGAATTTCTACGCCCATCAAAGTCAGAATCGTAGGGGCAATATCGCCTAATTTACCATCTTTCACCTCAAAAGTGTCAGTTTTGTCAACAATAATACACGGTACAAGGTTAAGCGAGTGTTGCGTATTTGGCGTTTTGTCGTCGTTAATCATGTAATCGGCATTACCGTGGTCGGCAATTACGATGAATGTATAACCATTTTTCAAACCAGTTTCTACCACTTGCTCTAAGCATTTATCAACTGCTTCTACGGCCTCAACAACTGCCGAGAAAACGCCCGTATGACCAACCATATCGGGGTTGGCAAAGTTTAGGCAGATAAAATCTACTTCGCCTTTTTCGAGTTCGGGTAAAATGGCGTTATCAATATCAAAAGCGGCCATTTGTGGCTTCAAATCATAAGTAGCCACATCTTTTGGAGATGGACAAAGCAAGCGACTTTCACCCTCGAATGGTTGTTCGTGTCCACCGGAGAAGAAGAATGTTACGTGCGGATATTTTTCTGTTTCAGCAATACGAATTTGTTTTTTCTTCGCTCTTTCCAAAACTTCACCCAAAGTATTATTCAAATTATCTTTTTCGTAAATAACCTTCACATTTTTGTATGTTTCGTCATACATTGTCATGGTTATGTAGTAAAGATTCAAGGCTTTCATGCCGAAATCTGGGAAATCTTTTTGGGTAAGCACTTCCGTAATTTCACGCCCACGGTCAGTACGGAAATTGAAACACATCACCACATCACCCTCTTCGATTACCGCCACTGGTTTTTCGTCTTCTACGATTACGATTGGTTTCAAAAACTCATCGGTAATACCTTCGTCATAGAAATCTTGGATCACTTGTGGCAATTCTTCAATCTGAATTTTTACTTCTAAGCCTTCTACGTTTTCGTCAACTGCTGCAATACCATTTACCATGGCATCGTAAGTCATTTTTACACGCTCCCAACGCTTATCTCGGTCCATTGCGTAATAGCGGCCCGTTACCGAAGCCAATTTACCACCTGTTTGCTCAAGTGTTGCTTGAAGCTCCGCCAAGAAGCCTTTTCCACTTTTTGGGTCGCAGTCACGACCATCAGTAAACGCATGAACGAAAACATCGGTCAAACCATAATCGCCAGCTGCTTTGGCAAGTCCTTTTACGTGGTCAATGTGTGAGTGAACGCCACCATCCGACACTAAACCTATAAAGTGTACTTTCTTGCCATTGGTTTTGGCATATTCAAAAGCATCGACCAAAACTTGTTCTTTGGCCAAATGTCCTTCTTCAACAGCTATATTGATTTTTTCTAATTCTTGATAAACTACTCGGCCAGCCCCCAAATTCATGTGACCAACTTCTGAGTTACCCATTTGTCCGTTTGGTAAACCTACGGCACGACCGCAAGCCTCAAGCGTACTGTTTGGGTATTCGCTCATGAGTTTTCTGAAATATGGCACATTGGCTGCTTCGATTGCCGAACGCCACTCTTCTCCTTTTTTAGGAATTCCCCATCCATCAAGGATGATTAAAGCTACTTTTTTGTTCATAAGTTAAACCCCTTGCCCCAGAGAGGAATTTTATTAAAACGAATCGTATGAGGAGGCTCTTGAAGCATACGAATTGTAATGAATTCTTTGGTTAATTGATTCCCCAAATTTACTCATTTTTTTTTCAATTCGGCTAAAACTTTCTTTCCTCTACTATTTATTCCTGCCGAACCATCTTGGTGTTTGAGCAATAAATCTTCGATTGTTACTTGCAGTTCGGTTTTGAGTTCAGGAAAATATTGAGTGATTCTGAAGCAAACAGTCATCGAGAATGCAACCACAGCAATAGCTTCATTATCAGTCAAATAACGAAAACAAATATCATAAACTTCACCCATAAACTCCTCGGGGATTTCTATAAATTGCCAAATTCTGACAATGTTTCGCCTGACAGCCCCATGAATTTCGGGTTCGTGAAGTTTATCAATTAAGTTTCGGAAATATGGTTTTATCAAGAACGGATACTGCTCGGCACACTCGCTTACAATCCATGACGAACGCTGCGTGGTGCGGTAATCTCCTTTCAAGAAAATCTGCATCAGTTCAGCGAAACGGTCTTCGTCGCTACCAATGTAGTCGGTGATTTTCTTAGCGTTGGCTTTGGAATGTTCTCGAAGAATTTCTTGGTGAAGGTTCATTACTCCTCTGTTTTTACGATTTGATGTTTTTCAATCAAATAATCGAGCAGAGCTTCATTACTACGCAAAACTATTTGGTAGACATCCTCGAAGAATGGTTCGGATTCATAGTATGGGTCTGGTACCTCTTTGACGCCACGGGTTTCAGGGTCGTGGTCACGGAGCAAAAAAAGCTTTTCAGCCGATGGTGTTTTGTGTTTGGTTTTGTAATACAAATCATTCACATCTTTGAAATTTGCTTCGTCCATTACCACAATGTGATCGAAAGCATCTAAGTCTGCAACCGAAAGTTTACGCCCACGATGCGTAAGTTTTAGTCCATGTTTTTCGGCATTTTTTATGGTACGTTGGTCGGGCAATTGACCAATGTGATAGCCAGCCGTACCAGCCGAATCACATGAGATTTGGTCTTCTAGTCCACGCACTTGCACCAATTCTCGGAAAGTTGCTTCGGCTATCGGCGAACGACAAATATTTCCGAGACAAACAAAAAGTACATTAATCATAATCTTAGAATAAAATATTTAAAAATCACATGACAGTTCCTTTAATTCCCTCAAGTAGAGCATTCCAAAACGTAGAAAAGAATCCTTTTTGAGGGTTGCGTTGAAAATTGACAACTACTGTTTTTACAGGTTTATTTCGTAATGGATTACTTCTCTTCAAAACGCTTTTATTGGCAACAAACGACAAAAGTTTCTTTATTTTCATGACTTTGGTCTTTTCTTGCTCTTTCATCAAACTTACCTTTAGGTCATGATACAAAAACGTGACTGGGCCACGTAAACCATATTTATCGCCCTGTAAATTAAACGAAAAACTATCAAGAATACCAGAATCAACTTTTGCTTTTGCCAAAGCATTAGTCACTTGATTAAGGTCAGATAAGGGCATTGCCGCTACTTGTCCTCTACAACCAAACGCTCCTTTGGGGTCTTTTAGGTTGAAGTTGAAAACCAAATTTACGAGATTTTTCTTCATAAACCTCGTTGACAAATATGCTTCGCAGGTTGGATTTTGTTGCAAAGGCAATGTATCGTTTGTGACATTGAGAAGTTTACCCTTGATATTATTGAAATATAAATATCCAGTCAAGCGTGTTTCGGGGTTGTACTGCGAAAACGTGATATTAATTTGTTGGAGACTTATTTTTTGAATATTAAACTTTAAATTAAGCTGAGCAAAAGCCTGATGCGGGTAAAGTCGATAGTTGATTTTGGCAGGACGTATAAATGGACGCTCATCTGAAAAAACATTTAATCTTCCTTTATCTATGCTTAATTCTTTGGCGTAAATTTTCTTTTCATCGAGTAGTTTTTCTAAATCTATATTCGAGACTTTGATGGCTTCGCAAACAACTGCGATTCTATCATTACCATTCGTACGATTTCCATATTCAAAAGGTTTGTAATGTGGTTGTAAGGTTAACTTTTGCACCGTAAGGGTGCGATTCTCGCTCGAAAACTCCAGAGTATTTAGTCTAAATGTATTCAATGAATCGGCCGAAGGAAACTCGAATTTCTCTAACCTAACAATGCATTGCTTAGAGTAATAAAATCGTGCGGTATCCTTGTGCGAAAGAGAGTCAATTAATAAATTGGAAACTTCTAAATCTAACCTTGCAATTCTACTACTTTTAGTGCGTTGCGATTTTGATAAATTGGTGTAAGTCAAACTAATATTTTCGAGATTTATTTTATCAACCGAAAAAGATTCAACAAATCTTGAAATTGCCTGATAAGGCGTTTTGGCTTTATTGGAATTATTATATGCGTGTTTTTCGTGAAGAATCTCAATGAATGGATTTTCGACGGAGATTGTACTAATACTTAGTTTTTTTGAAAAAATGATAGTCCATGGCTTTAAACCTGTCAATTTTATTTTCTCGATTTCACACTTAAAAACATTGTCGGGGAGTTTTTTTTCATTTCTCAACTTATCAAATAACATCGAATCGGCCTTCCAAGTCACAACTCTTATTTCGGCATTGCCCGTAATGGGGCTATACTGAATATCTTTAAAATCTATTTGATAGAGACCATTTGTTGAGGTAAGAATTGCTTCTTTGATTCGGCTTGATAATAAAGGTTTTAAACCCCAAATCCCTATTGAACTTACTATAAGACTGAAAAACAGTAATACGTAAGAGGTAATAATTAAGATTTTGCGAGGATTTATTAACGGTTTCATTGCATACAGCATTTAGCATTTTACAAAATATCGGTTGTGTGACGTAGTAAAATACCTTATGCTTCAATACCCGTGGCCTAAATGTATCTCAATACGTTAATAATATTGACTAAAAATTCGTGCCACGGGTATTTCAAAAAGGCTTAATGAACCTTCTCTCCACCAACAAATGTATTCAGAACCTTTACATTTCTCAATTTTTCTTTCGGAGCGAGCATCAAATCATCTTCTAAAATCACAAAATCTGCCATTTTCCCTGCTTCTATGCTACCTCTTTCTTTTTCTTCAAAATTGGCGTACGCACTCCAAATTGTCATGGCTCTTAGGGCTTGTTCACGCGTAAGTGCATTTTCCATCTGAAAACCTCCTTCGGGGAAATTCTTAGCATCTTGACGAGCCACAGCCGAATGAAAACCGTATAAAGGATTTACAAATTCAACGGGAAAATCGCTACCGTTGGCCAAAAAACCATTTTGTTTCAATAAATCTTGAAAAGCATAAGCAGTTTTGACACGTACATCGCCCAAACGTTCGTCAGCCCAATACATGTCAGATGTAGCGTGCGTCGCCTGAATCGAAGGAATAATTGAGTATTTACCAAACTTCGGAACATCCTGTTTATCAACCACTTGTGCGTGTTCGATTCTCCAACGGCGGTCGTTTTTGGTTTTCAATAATTTACCATAAATATCCAAAATCAAACGATTGGCCGAATCGCCAATACAGTGAGTATTTGCCTGAAAACCCGAATTGTAGATTTGTGTAAGGCTGCGTTCTAATTCAGCCGCACTCAACAACAAAAAGCCAGTTTTTGAAGGCTCATCGCTGTATGGTTTGAGCAAACAAGCTCCTCGTGAGCCCAAAGCACCATCGGCATATAATTTAAACGAACGCACATTGAGGCGGTCGGTTTTGTAAACTCCTTTTTTGATAAAATAATCAAGGTTTCTGATTCCGAGCGAAACCATTACATAATTACGGATTTTCAACGAACCTTCTTTGTTCATTTTATCAATCAAATCAATATCGTCTTGATTAAGACCCGCATCTGAAACTGTTGTAAGTCCAAATTTAAAACACTCTTTCTGAGCGGCCAAAAGCATTTTTCGTTTATCTTCTTCGGTAGCCTGCGGAATAACCCTACGCACCAAGCCCATGGCATTATCGACCAAAATCCCAGTCAATTGGCCATCAATTACTTCCACATCACCCCCATTTACCTTACTTGCAGGCGAAATTTTTGCCAATTCAATCGCTTTTGAATTGACTACTGCCGCATGACCATCAATACGAGTCAAGAAAACAGGTTTATTCGGAAAAGCTTTATCGAGTAATTCTTTGGTTGGGAATACTTTTACATCCCAATCGTTTTGATCCCAGCCACGGCCAATCAGCCATCTATCACCTTTGTGCTGGGCTTCAAATTTTTGTAGGCGTTCGATGATTTCGCTGTAAGATTTTGTATCAACCAAATCGCACTGACTAAGCATTTGGCCAAGCCCCAAAAAGTGACTGTGGGGGTCATACAAACCAGGGAAAACGGGTTTACCTTTGGCATCGATTTTTTGTTTGGCAGTGTATTTGGCCAAAATACTTTTTGAAGTGCCAGTTTCGAGAAATTTCCCGCCTTTGATAGCAAATGCTTCGGCTTTTGCAAATTGATTATCGACGGTGTAAACCACCGCATTATGCACAATGAGGTCGGCCGTTTTTTTCTGTGCGAAGAGCTGAAACGTGGCAAATGACAAAGAACTTAGAAGTAGATTTTTGAAAATAATTTTCATAGGGTAGTTTTATAGTTTGTTTGGTACAAACATACAAAAAAGCGAAGTAATCTGACGTTTACTTCGCTTTTTTCAAGTTACAAACTTGAATTTATAGTCGATTCGAGTTACAAACTCGAATCAGCGGTGTTCTTTTAAAGACTATTTGTTAAAAATTGCATACAAAAGATTATTTAATATTCGCTTTATCAAGTGCTTCTTGGAAAATACGAGCATTATTGGTGTGTTCTTCGAAAGTTTCGGCAAAATTATGATAGCCCGAAAAATCTTCTTTTGCACAGAAATACACGTATTTATGACGTTCGTAGTTCAAAACAGCATTTAAAGCCACTGGCTCTGGCAATGCAATTGGGCCAGGAGGCAAACCTGTATTTTTATAAGTATTGTACGGTGAATTTACAGCTAAATGCTTGTAGAGAATACGACGTAAAGAAAAATCACCAACGGCAAATTTAACAGTAGGGTCGGCTTGCAAAGGCATATTTGCAGCCAAACGGTTGATATATGCTCCCGCTACACGTGGCATTTCGTCAACTTTATTCGTTTCCGATTGCACGATTGACGCCAAAACCGCCACTTGAATCGGTGTCATATTGATAGATTTTGCTTGAGAAAGACGTTCGTCAGTCCAATATTTATTGTATTCGTCGTGCATTCTTGCCATAAATTTCTCAGGCGTGGTTGTCCATCTGATAAAATAAGTATTCGGCAAAAACATACACATAATGGTAGTTGTATCGAAACCAAATTTCTGGCAAGCCTCTGGATTACTTAACAAATCAACCAATTCTTCGGTTTTAAACTCAAAACGTCCGCCCATTTTTTTAATCAAATCTGATTTTAAGCGTACGTTATTGAAAGTCAAACGAACTTCGTCTTGCTCGCCTCGGCGTAGTTTTCCGATTACTTCACGGTTGCCCGAATTTGGTTTGATGATGTAGCGTCCAGCCTTTACTTTTTCAGGGTAATCCATGAATTTTGAGAGAAATTGGAAAGAAATTTCGTCATGAATTACTTTATGTTTATGCAATGAATCAACAACGTTTTTGTAAGTTCCTCCAGTTGGGATATACAAAACGAAGTCTTTTTTGCCCTCGACATTCAGGTTGGCACTATTGGCGACTTGCCAAAAATAAAAGGATAATGTAGCCGCAACGGTAGTGACAACTACTAATGCGTAGGCAATGAATTTTCTGTTTTTTAACATTTTGTAATTAAAAATTTGTAATAGTTTTCAAAATTTTCTTTTTCAGTTTACCCGAAAGCTTATCGGATTCTTGAATGATGGTTGCTTTAAGTTCCGCCAGACTTCCGTTTCGTAGTTGTATGAAATTATGCACGGTGCTTATGGTATAACAAATAAACACTACATGATTTTCATCTAATTGATTTCGGAATGAGTTGAATTCTTTTAGAAATGCAAAGGTAGGAAAGGCATTGTTATCTAAGAAAAAAACTTGAGAAGACTTTAAGGAGATTGTTGAATTTTCTGATAAAACTCTTTGATAGAAACGTGCTGTGTCGGGTGGTTTTGTGGCAAATATTTGCTCGATAACACTCGGAATTTTCTCAAATCTATCATCGTGGTCTTCCATGCGTGTCCATCGGGCAAAACCTTTTTCTTTTAATTGAGATTCGTAACGCAAGAAAATACTCAATTTACTGATGAGTGCAGGCACAGCCATGAGCCTTAGGTGGAAAGAAAAATCGTTTTCTCGCAGCATATCAACAGTTTGATAAACTGCATTGATGTTTCCACCCAGTGTACTATCAATAATAAGATTGAATTTGTTTTCGATACAGTGTTTTATTAAGCGTTCTGTCCAAGCAGAAGCGTACGGGTTTACGAGATTAGCGGCATTTTGAAGTGTTTCGGGATTTTGTTGGAGGACAGCATAAGCAGGATGATAAAGTCGGAGGTCATCGGTACTGATAAAAATAAAGTCTTTTTGAAACTCTTTTTTCACTTCGTTTACCAAGAAAGATTTTCCAGAGCCAGGTTGTCCACCTAAAATTATACCTATGGGATTTATTGACGGTTCTTTTTCAAAAAGATATTTCTTCTTAATTTTTTCAAAAACTCTTTCACTAAATTCGCTTGATAATTCGATATTGTATTCCATTACCCCCTTAACTTTTCAATTACTTTAGCTTCTTTCATTAATCTAATCAATAATGACTGTCTTTCTTTTAGCGAATATTTAAAATATTTACTTCGTTCACGTATCAATTCTATACTGGCATTTTCCCAAGCAATTAACTTTGCTTCATCTACTTTTACATTCTCCTCTTCTTGAAGTTCAAGTAACGAATAGCCCGCAATCACTTCCGCAAAATAATTTTGGAGGTTTTCGGCCATTAAAAATTCATCTTCCCAAGATAGAGGAAGAAATGGCACACCGATTTCAGCCAATTGGCTTTCAATTTCGTGCCAGTCCATCGAATCACTCTTAGGAAGGTCTTTTTCGGTTATTGCTACCATAATTCAATATTTTTATCAAATATAATTATTTCCAGAAACTATACCAATCGACTAATTATTTGTTCGATAGACAGTTTTTCTTGCTCGCCCAAGGTCATATTTTTAAATGTTAGTTCGCCCGATTGCATTTCGTCTGAACCTACAACGATTACATAAGGAATATTCTTGCGATTGGCGTAATCAAATTGCTTTTTGATTTTTGCCGATTCTGGATAAATTTCAGCATTGATGCCAGCATCACGCAATTTTTTTAGGATTGGTAAAGAATATTTTTCAGCATCGGCATCAAAATTTGTTAGTAAAACCTTAGTCGTAACTGATTGATTTTCAACGAACAAACCTAATTCTTCCATCACATCAAAAATACGGTCAACGCCCAATGAAATACCAACTCCCGAAAGTCCAGGCATTCCGAAAGTGCCTGTTAGATTATCATAACGACCTCCGCCCGAAATACTTCCAATTTGTACACCGTTGGCTTTTACTTCAAAAATTGCTCCTGTATAATAGCTTAGTCCACGAGCGAGCGTAATATCAAGTTGCGTATTGGCATTTTCTAAACCAAAACTTTGCACCAAAGACCAAACCTTTTCCAATTCTTCAATACCTTTCAAACCAGTTTCAGAATCTTTCAACCAAGCCTTTAATTTATCAAATACTTGGCTATCAGCTCCTTGTATTTCAAAAATCGGCTGTAATTTCTCAATAGACTCTTCTGAAAAACCACGTTCACGGAGTTCTTCTTCTACTTTTTCTTTCCCAATTTTATCCAATTTGTCAATCGCAACCGTAAGCGGTACTTCACTGCCTTTCACACCGATTACTTCGGCAATACCCGATAAAATTTTACGGTTATTGATTTTAATAGTAAAGTCTTTGATGCCCAAGTTTTGTAAAATTTCCTGCAACATCAACACGATTTCGGCCTCACAAATCAACGAATCGGTACCTACAACGTCGGCATCGCATTGATAAAACTCACGATAACGGCCTTTTTGAGGGCGGTCGGCACGCCAAACTGGCTGAATCTGATAACGTTTAAATGGCATCACCAAGTCGTTGCGGTTCATGACCACAAAACGAGCAAACGGAACAGTCAGGTCATAACGCAAACCTTTTTCTGAGATTTTGTGCGTCAGTTTCTTGAAACCTTCTTCTAAATCTTTCTCGGTCAAATCCTTTGAAAAATCACCCGAATTTAAGATCTTGAATAAAAGTTGGTCGCCTTCATCGCCGTATTTTCCCATTAAAACCGAAAGGTTTTCGATGGTTGGGGTTTCGATTGGTTGAAAACCGAATTTCTGAAAAGTACGCTTAATGGTATCAAAAATATAATTTCGCTTGACCATCACCGACGGTCCAAAATCTCGTGTTCCTCTTGCTAAACTTGGCTTACTCATGTTGTTTTTTAGTATTTTCTAAGAATATTTTTCTCAGAAATACCGTCAGACCTACGGTACAGACGGCGTTTTTTAGACATTTATTTTTATGAAGCACAAAATTAGCTTAAAAAAGTCATTGTTAATTATTAAATGTTAATTGATTTTCGTAGCTTTGCACCCTAATTTTGCCCCAAGCCCCTCAAAAAGGGACTTTAGATATTCCAAAAATTTTTTACTATGCTCTGATTCTCCATTAGTAAATGGGTTTTAGGGTCTAAAATACATAATACAATGGCAGTAACACAGTTGAAGCGTAAAGCAAAAAGAAACCAAGCAGTAGCTAAAAATAGAATTGCAACTATCAAACGTTTATCTTTGAAATTAGATGTTAAGCGTGTTGATATCGAGGCATTGAAAGCAGAATTTACAAAATAATTTTTGTGGTTCGGTTATCGAACAAAAAAAAGAGATACTCGGCGAGTATCTCTTTTTTTTGTTTTTTACCTAAAAGGTATTTCGAATTTAAAAGCATTTTCAGTTGGTTCGCTTTTTTTAGAATAAAAAATAGAAACCTTAGGACTACACGGAAATGAATTAGCAATTATCTCTTCATCCACAAATTTTTCATTCCAGGGAATTACGGCTGCCTCGCAAAGAGTATCTTCAATTTTCAACAAGAAGTTTGATAAATTTCGAGTAGCCTGTAAAATGAAATTGAAAGTAAAATTTGCATCAAAAAAACCTTGATACTTCTTCATTATATTCTGCTTCTTTTCTATACATTCAGATGAATCTACGAAGAAAACAAAATTCAGAAACACATTAAAATAAGAAATATACCTATTAAAAGCAGTTAATTTCTCCAAATCAGATTTTTGTTCTGTATCGGCCAAAATGCTAATATTCTGAGGAAATTCCAAGCGAATTTGGGGTGGAACAATTAGTATACTGACAGGCACATTTTTTAAGACTTGAGTAGAAACACTACCCATTTTCCATGAACTTTGGGCGTTTGAGGTCCCCATCACAATTGTATCAAAGCATTCTAAGCGATGCAACTCCTCTATTTTGTTAGAAATAAGTGATGTGGACGCTACGTATTGGGTAATACTTTTAACTTCGATGTGATCAATACTTCTCACCTTTTTCAAAAGTAAATCTAGCTTTTCTGCACTCTTAGGCTCTAGTACTTTTTCTTGATGGCAATGAAGCAAGGTATATTCACAATAAAGACGCTTGGTTACAACTATCGAATACAAGATCAGATTTTCTGAGTTTTTTTCTAAGTCGATTGGAATTAAAATTTTTCTTGTTTTTTGAGTTGTGAATGACATTTCCGTGTCATTATCATTTTCTTTCATCAGTAAGTAAAAAATTGAGTAATTAAAAATTCATCATATAGGTTTTTGCAAAATTACAAAAACAAAACTATTTTTCACAAAATACTGATAGTCAATTATTTATTCAAACTTACATTTTAGTTTATTTAAGTAAATGTACTTAAATAAATAATATAAAAACTTTATAAAGTATTAAACTGATGTTAGCCAAGTTATTAGAAAATCTATAGAATTGTTTCATTTTGTAGCTGTCGATTTCAATCGTCAACAAAACGATGTAAATAGTTTTTGGAGTTCCATCGGAACGACCGATAGAATCAATGAATCGAGCCCGATGGCTCTGCGTAACATCATCTAAAATTGACCGATAAAATTATAGTTAACCTGAAACAAAAAAAAACACGGCGATCGTAAAAATTAGCCGTGTTGAATCTTAAAAATGAGTAAGTTGAACTAAGATAAACAGCAAGATTGGTGGACGCATTACCTACCCTCCTTTCTTCCGACAGAAACCAAGGCGGTATATAAATGTCACTCTTCTTTGGCGTTATCTATCTTAGTAATCGTAAGTTTCCTTCTGGCGTTTTTATCTCTTTGTTTGAGTGCTTTTTTTATGAGCTTTTTGTTTTCCATTCTCACTTTAAAGATGATAGCTTGCCCAAAAACACAAAGCCCACTATTTATCATAATCAGACTATAGCTCCCTAATAAAAACCAACGTAAGAACGGAGCATTTGTATGCTTTAAATTGGCGGCCTCACTAAAAATACTTAAACCAAAACCAATTAAAATCAGACCTCCGATAGCACTTAAAAGCCATTTAGTATAAAGGCTCATGCGTTTCAACATTTTTTTTCCGGGTGGTTTTTGCTTTTTTACTTCCATCTTCTTGAATCTTTATTGGTACTGGTGTAAAATCTAACAACAAAAATAACTAATTTTGAGAAAAAAACAGAACAATTATCAATTATCCGTTATTAGTTACTCAATTGACTTTCTTAATAATGAGCTGATAATAAACCACTTGACTTGTTTTACAGGAACACTTGCTGGTTAAGAAAAACGCAAAACTCAGAAATAAGAACTCAGAACTCTATTACTCATGGGAAAAATTATTAGTTTTTTACTCCGATTTATACCTCGAAAATACCTCCAATTATTTAGTCATATTCCGCTCAAAATCTATACATTTTTCTTGAAAGGAAACAATGTCGAATGCCCAGTTTGTGATGCAAAACTTACGAAGTTTATGCCCTATGGACGCCTGGTATCTCGTCCGAATGCTCTTTGCCCTAATTGTTTGGCACTCGAACGCCACCGTCTGATGGCTTTGTATCTAAAACAACGCACAAATTTCTTTACGGCTCAAAACCTAAAAGTATTACACGTAGCACCCGAATATTGTTTCATTGATCGTTTCGAGGAAATGAAGAATTTGGAATATATTACGGCTGATATTGAGTCGCCGCTGGCAAAAGTAAAAATGGATATTCATGATATTCCGTTTGAAGCAAATACTTTTGATGTTGCGATTTGTAATCACGTAATGGAACACGTAGACGATTATCACAAAGCGATGTCGGAACTTTACAGAGTTTTGAAACCAAATGGCTGGGCCATTATTCAATCACCACAAGATTGGACAAAAGCCCATACTTTTGAAGACCCGACCATCACTGACCCACGAGAGCGTGAACGAGTTTTCTGGCAAAACGACCACCTCCGTTTGTTCGGTCGTGATTATGGCCGTGAGCTTGAAAAAGCAGGTTTTACAGTAACAGAAGACGATTTTGTAATGAAAATGTCGAAAGAACAAGTGAAGCGTTACTCTTTACCGAGCGAAGAAATTGTTTATTTCTGCGAGAAAAAGTAGGTAAATAATGGCGAAGCGGAACGCCGCCCGTTGATAATTGATACGGGGTCGCCCGTGCGATGGAAAATTATCAATCGAGCGACGTTCCATTATTAATTATTCATTATCAATTATTCATTAACATTCAACCTATGAAATTTAAAGACAAAGTTGTAATCATTACCGGCGGAAACTCCGGTATTGGCAAAGCAGCGGCCATACTATTTGCCAAAGAAGGTGCAAAAGTTATGATTGCCGATTTATCAGAAAAAATGGGCGATGACCTAGTCGAAGAAATAGAAGCAGCTGGCGGAGAAGCAACGTTTATCAGAGTAAACGTAACTGATCTCGATGATGTGCAACGCATGATCGAACAAACCATAAGTCGTCTCGGTCGCTTTGATATTTTGGTAAATTCGGCTGGAATTTTGGGGCCACGTATCCGCACTGATAAATATCCCGAAGAAGATTTTGATAAAGTAATCAACGTAAACGTGAAAGGCCTTTGGAACTGCATGAAAGTTGCTCTCCAGCATTTCATGGCTCAACGCAGCGGTAATATAGTAAATATTGCTTCTGTGGCTGGGCATCTTGGCATGGTTGGCCACATTGCCTATTCGGCAAGTAAGCACGCCGTTATTGGAATGACCAAAACTGCGGGTATTGAATATGCTAAGCACGGTATCAGAATCAATGCAGTTTGCCCTGGATTTACACAAACTCCGATGCTCGAAGGAGCAGACACCGACGATGCGTATTTGGAAGCACTCCAACACGCAACTCCAATGAAACGATTTGGCAAACCTGAAGAAATTGCAAGTGCAATTTTATATTTAGCCGCCGAAGAGTCATCGTTCATGACTGGGCAAAGTATGATTTTGGATGGTGGGCTGATATTGCAGTAGCCCCGCCCCCTAAAGGGGAGTAAAGGTTACGGTGTAAGTCAAAATTATTTTAATATAAATCCCCCTCTAGGGACGGTCCGCCGCAGCGGTTAGGAGTATGAAAAACACATTCGATTTAACAAATAAAGTAGCCGTAATTACGGGTGCGAGCAAAGGGATTGGCGAGGCCATTGCCCGAATATATGCTTCTTACGGGGCAAAAGTTGTAATAAGTAGCAGAAAACAAGCCGATTTGGACGACCTGGCCGCCGAAATAAAAGCCGAAGGTGGCGAATGTGTAGGCATTGCAGCCAACACTGGTGATATGGCACAGCTACGAAACTTGGTTGAAAAAAGCGTAGAAATCTACGGTGGTATCGATATTTTGGTCAATAATGCGGCCACCAACCCTGTTTATGGTCCATCGCTTGAATGTTCGGAAAGTGCTTTCGATAAAATCATGCAAGTGAATGTGAAAGCTCCTTTTGAATTGGCCAAGATGGTTCACCCAATCATGAAATCTCGTGGTGGTGGTAGCGTAATCAATATCAGTAGCATTGCAGGGCATACGCCTGACCCAGGTTTGGGCATGTATAGTGTCAGCAAGGCTTCATTGAATATGCTAACAAAAGTGTTGGCAAAGGAATGGGGAGAAGATGGTATCAGAGTAAATGCGATTGCTCCAGGTTTGATAAAAACCAAATTTAGTCAAGCACTTTGGGACAACGAAAAAACGTTGGCTCATTTTACCAAAAACCTCCCAATTGCCCGTATGGGTAGCGTCGAGGAAATTTCACCGATGGCACTTTATTTGGCTTCGGCAGCATCAGGCTATACAACTGGCGGCATTTTTGCCATTGATGGTGGTACTATAATTTAATTAAAAATTAGGAATTAAGAATTAATAGAAGTGAATAATTCTTAATTCTTAATTCTCAATTCCTAAGAATGAGTGTTTGCGTAATTATTCCAATTTATCAAGAAAAACTAAGCAAGACCGAAGAGATTTCGCTTGCACAAGGTGTACGTGTATTGGGGCATTATCCAATTATTGTGATCAAGCCAAAATCTCTGAATATCAGCCATTTACAGCAGCGGTATTCACAAGTACAATTGGAGGACTTTGATGATTCATATTTCAAAAGCACGCTCTCATACAATAAACTCATGCTTTCGGAAGAGTTTTATAGTCGTTTTTTGAAGTATGAATATATGCTCATTTATCAGTTAGATGCTTTTGTTTTTCGAGATGAGCTGGCCTATTGGTGCAAGCAAGGCTACGATTATATTGGAGCTCCGTGGCGAATAGAGATAGATTTTGACTCAAAAATCAAAGAATTTATTTGGAACGTAAAGAAGAAAATCGCGTTGTGGTTCGACCTCAAAGAGGAACTTTACGGTAAATACGGTCCGAAGGAAATAATTATCAAGCGTGCCGTTGGTAATGGAGGGTTTTCATTAAGAAAAACCAAGAAATTACTGAGTATGATTCCGAGAAATCAAGCAAAAATTGAAGAATATCTCGAAAAAGTAAAAACTCACCCAGCCTACAATGAAGATATGTTTTGGGGAATTGAACTTAATCGATACGTGCCTCAGCTGAAGATTCCCCAATGGCGAACGGCCCTAAAATTTGGCGTTGAACACATGCCCGAAAAAGCATTTCGCCTCAATGGTGGCTTACCGTTTGGCTGCCACGCTTGGGATATTTACGAAACTGAATTTTGGAAAAAAGAGATTGAAAAATTTGGTTATAAATTTGAATAGTCCACAGACGACAGTCAATAGACAATTAAAATAAGACTCTCATCATCAATCAATTACACATAAATACCTGTCTGTGGTCTTGTGGACTATTGACAGTAGACTAAAAAATTATGAGAAAATACTGCGGAACACCACGAGAAACCATTCCTTTTAAAATCATGGATTTTTTTGTGGACATTTATGCAAATCTTTTCTATAAAAAACGAAAACTAGCTCCAATCAATCATGCAGCACCTCGAATATTGGTGGCTTCATTGGGGCATTTGGGTGATGCACTCACGGTGACATACATGTTTCCACTCATTAAGAAAACTTACCCAAACGCCACTATTGATTTACTGACTGCTCAATGGTGCGAGCCTATTAATTTATGCAATCCGCATATCAATCAGACCATTTACATCAATCATTTTCAGACAAACCGACGGAAGATTTCACGTTGGGCAAAGATTAAAGAATTTTATCATACTTTTCGTCAGGCATTGCCTATTCTTCGCCAGACTAATTATGATTATTATGTTGATATACGCTACACCGATGCCGTAGCTCATTTTGTATTGCCTTTTATTAATGTAAAAAAAGCCTATGGCTTTTCGAGACGTGCTTTGGGCGGACTATTAGACAAAGAATTTGATGTTCCAGCTCGTGAGTTTCATCATTTTGAGATGTATTTCATGCTTTTGCGTGAGATAGGTGTAAAGGGGACTTTTGCCGACATCGAGCCTTATTTTCCTATTTCAAATAAAGTAAGTTTAGAGCAGACTCAAGAGAAAATTGGCTTAAAAAATGAGTCTTTTTTTATGATTTTACCAGAAGCAGGAGGCGAACGAAGAATGCTACCTGTTGAGTTTTGGGCAAATTTAATTGAGCGTGTTTTAGAGCAAAAAACACTAAATGTATTGATTTGCGGGCAGACGGATGTACCAAGTAAGATTTTAGATAAAGTGGCCGATAAGTATAAAGCCAATGTTATTGATACTTCGACCAAGATAAGTATTCATGAAATAGCGATACTTGCCAAAAATGCTTTGTTCGCTTGCACACTCGACTCATTTCCAGAGCATTTATGTTGTGTTTTTTGTAAAACTATCACAGTTTATAAGGGAGCAGGTTTACCGTTTTTCCCTTTGGCCAATCTTCCTGTTTACCTCATTCATAGCCACAAACCGAGCGTTGGATTGCCATTTGAGAGAGATAATGTAGAGGTGGTTTATCAAGAAAATGTTGAAACTGATGCAGTGAAAACATTGATTTTGAACAAAATAAGCATTTTTTTAAATGAATAAAGTCATTTTAGATACATCAGTTTTGGGCTTGGGCTATTTCCATGAGCAATCTCGTACTGGAATTTTCAGAGTAGCCGAAGAACTTTTCAAGGGCTTACATGGTAGCAACGAAATAGAACTTTCATTGGCAAATACCGAAAATTTGCCCGAAATGATAAGTTATCTAAAAAAATACTTTCCCGAATCGAAGTTCAACTTGGTCAATAAACAATCTGATAAAGTTAGAGCAAGATTCGAGAGTTCGATTATTTCTATTTTTCCGTTTAAATCTTTACCACAAAAGGCTGTCAGAGAGGCATTTGTGCGTACTCGAGGATATCTAAAACCACAATTTTCGTTCAATCCAAGCTCTTTGTCGGCATACGATATTTATCATTCGCCGTTTTTGCCTATTCCGCGAGAACTAAAAGGTTTTTCCAAACCCAAGAAAATCATCACGATTCATGATTTGATTCCGCATTTGTTTCCACAATATTTCGGCGACTGGAACAAAATGATCATGCGTAAGATTTTAGCAAGCATTGATGAGCATACAACGCCAATCTGTGTTTCAGAAGCGACCAAAAATGATTTGTGTGAAGCAACAGGGATTTCACCCGAAAGAGTTTCGGTGATACATTTAGCAGCCTCAAAAGAAGTTTTTTATCAAGAAAACAATCAAGAAAAGATAGCCAATACCTTAAAAAAATACAATATTTCGACTGAAAATAAGCATCTTATTTCGGTTTCTACCTTAGAGCCTCGCAAAAATATCGAACGCACGATTAGAGCTTTCTTGAAACTCATTCTACAAGAACGTGTTGATGATTTAAACTTAGTGCTTGTCGGCACAAAAGGCTGGCAATTTGATGGCATTTTTGAGGAAATAAAGTCAAATCCTGCACTAAAAGAACGAATCATCACAACTGGTTTTGTGGCTGATGAAGACCTGGCTGCTCTGTATTCTTCGGCCATTGGGTTTGTTTATCCTTCGCTTTACGAAGGTTTTGGATTGCCTCCGCTCGAAGCCATGCAGTGCGGAACGCCCGTGATTTCTTCTACCCAAAGTTCAATTCCAGAAGTAGTTGGCGATGCCGGAATTTTGGTCGATCCAACCGATGAAACTGCCATTTCAGCGGCTATGTTAGAGTTTTATCAAAACGAAAATTGCAGAAATGAGTTGAGTAAAAAAGCTCTTTTGCAAGCAGAGAAGTTTTCGTGGGAGAGATTTACGGACGAACACATCAAAATCTACCAAGAGGTTTCTTAAATTTCATCATTTTTATAAAAGTTTATTGATTAACTTTGATGAACTAACGACAAAATCTTGTCAAAAACCTAAGTTTTTTGACCTTAATGAAGCAATTTTTCTCGATAATTACCATTCTTCTAATTCTATTAGGGAATCATCAGACGCAAGCTCAAATCAAAATTGTGGTTGCTGAGTATCCGGCTTTTCTCGTGCCTGATGGTGAACTATTCATGGCTAGTTCGATTAACAATTGGAGCCCTGGCGACCCCAACTATGCACTCAAAAAAGATATCGACGGCAGCTATTTTATTATTTTACCCGACACCATCCCCTACTTTGAATATAAATTTACGCAAGGAAATTGGATGCTTGTGGAAGGAGGCAAAGACGGACGAAGCCGCCAAAATCGAATCTATGATGCCGTCAACGAAGCCAATCCAAGATTAGTAAACGTAAAAATTGAAAGTTGGGAGTCGAAGCCTTCGTATGTGATGGTAATTGAGAAAATCCCAGAAAACACACCCAAAGATGCTCATATTTATATTACGGGAAATTTTAACAATTGGAACCCCGGAGAAGAAAAATACCGACTAAAACGCCAAGCTGATGGTACGTATCGCACCATAATTTACAGCGATTTAGCTCGCATAGAATATAAATTTACTCGTGGCTCGTGGGAATCAGTCGAAGGGCGTGAAAGTGGAAAAGCCCGCCCGAATAGAATATTTAACCGCTCAAATAGCACAGATTTAAAGACTATTCAAGTAAGTATCGAAAGCTGGGAAGACTTTTCGGGAGCATTTAGCTTTTTCTCTCTATTTGATTTATTGATGCTTTTTGCATCTTTTCAAGGCATTTTGCTCATTATTGCCATTCCCACGATTCATGATTATAACCGAGCGGCAAACCGTTGGTTGGTTTTACTGATAGCTGTTACTTCGCTCATGGTAATGCTGAGAGAAATGTCGAATCATAAAGAATTTGCTCAGACCTATCCTAAACTTTTGCTAATACCCAATTTATTATTGTTTCTCTACGCCCCACTTTTTTATTTTTATCTGAATAAATTGCTGTTTCAGACCAAAAAACTACCTAAAAAGTGGCAACTTCATTTTATTCTGCCTCTTATCCAACTGATTATTTATCTACCTTATTTTCTGATGGATTTCAGCGTATTTAGATTAAAATTGGTCAATGAAGATAATGATTTACAGATCGTTTTTGTGGTGATGGGTACAATTGGCTTGTGTAGTAATTTCTTTTATTGGAATATCTGTCGAAAAATGATACAAACTTACAAGCGAGATTACAGCCATAATTATTCTTACGAACAAAACCTTCAATATCTCAATACTGTACTTTCGATCCAGGCCTTGTGTCTAGTCCTTTGGTTATTTACTGGTTTCTGGACTTTCCTTTCTTATCTCGGATACGTCAATGATAGCCTAATTGCCGAGCGGAGCATCGATACCATTTGGTTGGTATTCTCTACTATTGTTTATTTCTTGGGTTATTTTGCCATTCATCAACCAGAAATATTCAAACTCCCACAGCGAGAGGTCGAATTTTTTCAAAATCCCCTACCAATCAATAACGTCAATGACGACGCCCCCACTCCCGATAAAACCGAAATTATTGATGAAAATATCATAGCTTTGAAAAGTCAGTTAGAAACTTATATGGACAAACACAAGCCCTATGAAAACCCAAAACTGACACTCAATGATCTTGCTGCAAAACTCAAGATTCAGCCGCATGTTTTATCTAAAGTAATAAATGATGGCTTTGATAAAAACTTCTTTGATTTGATAAACACCTACCGAATAGAAGAATTTAAACGCCGTATCGAAGATCCACGCTACAAAAATTACACACTCTTGAGTTTAGCTTTTGAAGTGGGCTTCAATTCTAAAACCGCCTTCAACCGATCATTCAAAAAGATTACCAACCAAACTCCAAGCGATTTTTTTGAACAAATCAATGATTAAATTGCTCATTTTGTAGTTCCACTTTATAAAGTGGACACTCTATCCGCCAGTCTAAACATCTACTTATCAATACATTACATCTACTATTGTATTATTTATTACACTTTTTATAATATTTATAAAGTGGGGCGACACACCCTTATATCAATTGTACTTTTGCAGGAAATACTTTAACTATATTTACCGTATTTCATAAACTTTATTCTTTTTTCTCTTCAATGAAACAAACGTATTTGCTAGGTGCCGCTTTTTTGTTTTCGAGTTTTTGTTGTCAAATCAAAGATATTGAAAAAGAGCCTCTCCTTCTTGGTGGCGATTTATCTTATGTCAATGAAATGGAAGATTGTGGTGGAATTTTTAAAAATAATGGAACAAAGGTTGATCCCTACAAACTCTTCAAAGAGAAAGGTGCAAACATCGTAAGAGTTCGTTTGTGGCATTCGCCCGATTGGACAAAGTATTCAACTTTTGAGGACGTAAAGAAAAGCATTCGCCGAGCCAAAGAACAAAACATGCAAGTGTTGCTCGATTTTCACTATTCCGATACTTGGGCTGATCCTGCACACCAAATCATCCCGAAAGCTTGGGAGAATATCAAAGACACCAAAATATTGGGAGATACTGTCTATGCCTACACTTACAAAGTATTAAACACATTGGCTGATGCCAATCTTACGCCCGAATTTGTACAAGTAGGCAATGAAATCAATAGCGAAGTAATGCAATACACAAAAGATGCTGCCAAAACTATCAACTGGCAACGAAATGTGGCATTGCTGAACAAAGGGATTGAGGCCGTGAATAAAATTTCAGCTACAAGAGGAACAAAAATCCAAACGATGCTACACATCGCCCAGCCCGATGAAGCTTATAATTGGTTTGAAAATGCGAAGAAAAACGGCATCATCAACTACGACTGGATTGGTCTTTCATACTACCCAAAATGGTCGAAGTTTAATCTTTTAGGCCTCACAAATGAAGTAAAAAGAATAAAAGCTGATTTCAATAAACGAGTAATGATTGTTGAAACGGGTTATCCGTATTCGCCAAAAAACTTTGATTCTGCCAATAATTTATTAGACGGCGAAGGAAAAATTTCGGGTTATGACTACACGCCCGATGGACAATTAAAATTTATGATTGACCTAACAAAAGCTGTCGTAAAAGGTGGTGGAGAAGGCATTATCTACTGGGAACCAGCTTGGATTTCGACCAATTGCAATACAGCTTGGGGAAAAGGCTCACACTGGGACAATGCTATTTTCTTTGATGCCGAACGAGGAAATGAAGCTCTGCCAGTTTTCAATTTTTTCAATCAGAATTTATACAAGTAATTTCTACCACAGAGACACAGATTACACAAATTTTCACGGAAAAATTACTCAAATCATTCGTGTAAATCTTAAAATCTGTGCCTCCGTGGTAATCAAACAAAAAACTTTAACTAAATACTTTAAATATTTTAAACAAACTACTTTTCAAAACTATGAACAAATACTTTAACAATTGGAAAGTCTTGACTGCGGCAAACGTCCAACGCACGGCTTACAGCAAGGGTATCGTTTTGGTATTACTTGCGGTAATGCTTACGAGCGTGACTTTTGCACAAAAAACAGTTAGCGGAAAAGTTACTGACCTAACTGATGGTTCTCCATTACCAGGAGTAGCGGTTGCGGTCAAAGGAACAACAACAGGTACACAAACCGATGCCAGTGGTAGCTACCAAGTGGCCGTGCCAGCCAATGCAACATTGGTGTTTAGTTTTATTGGTAAAGCTACGCAAGAAATTGCGGTTGGTAATCGCTCAACGATTGATGTAAAATTAGTTGACGACAACAAAATCTTGCAAGAAGTTGTGGTAGTAGGTTACGGTACACAAAAGAAGAAAGATTTGACCGGTTCGATTACCACAATCACTTCCAATGACTTCGTAAAAGGAAATATCGCTACACCAGAGCAATTGGTTGCAGGAAAACTAGCGGGTGTGCAAATCACCTCAAATGGTGGAGCTCCGGGTTCGGGTAGTCGTATCCGTATTCGTGGTGGTTCATCATTAAGTGCCAGCAACGACCCATTGATTGTAATTGATGGAATCCCGCTCGATAATAGCAATGTTTCGGGAGCTGCCAACCCTTTGAGCTTTATTAATCCGAATGATATTGAATCGTTCAATATCTTGAAAGATGCCTCAGCAGCAGCCATTTATGGTTCACGTGCGGCCAATGGTGTCATTATCATCACTACCAAAAAAGGTAGCAAAAAAGATAAGCTCAATGTGGCGTTTAGTACATTATTTTCGTCGGCTTCAAGAGTAAATAACGTTGATGTACTTACGGCCGATGAGTTCAGAACAGCCGTAAATACTTACGGAACTGCTACCCAGCAAAAACTTATGGGCAATGCCAATACCAACTGGCAAGACCAGATTTTCCGTACAGCACTAAGCAGCGATAATAATTTGAGCGTAACGGGTAATCTAAACCTAATGCCTTATCGTGTATCGGTAGGTTATACCAAACAAAACGGTATTTTGAAAACTTCGTCGATGGACAGAACTTCGGCTTCGGTTGGTCTTACGCCTACTTTCTTGAAATCGAACTTAAAATTTGATATTAACTTCAAATATTCATCAACTAAAAGCAATTTTGCTGATGAAGGAGCAATCGGAAGTGCAATGGGTTTTGACCCAACCCAAAATGTTTATGCCGAAAACAAATTCGGTGGTTACTTCCAATGGTTGGCACAAAACGGCGATTTGGCTGGTTTAGCTCCAGTAAACCCACTGGCATTATTGAATCTAAAAAGTAATATCGGAACGCTGAATCGTATGATTGGAAATATCCAAGCTGATTATAAATTCCATTTCTTCCCTGACCTTCGTGCCGTTTGGAATATTGGTTTCGACCGCTCAAACACGCAAGGCGACCAAACAGAATCGAATTTACTTTCGGCTACCTCTTTCACAAATCAAGGTTCGGTTGGCTATTATACCCAAACACGTAATAACTTCACCAATCAGTTTTACTTAAACTACGTTAAAGACCTAAAAGGGCAGTCGTTCAATATCATGGCGGGTGCTGAAAATCAAGGTTTTGTGAGAGAAAACGAAAACGGAACAACTTACGGAAACAGTGGAGTTGTGCCAGTTTATTCATACTTCAAAACTGACTACGCTCTATTATCGTTTTTTGGTCGTTTGAATTATGCTTTGAATGATAAATACTTAGCTACCGTAACCGTTCGTCGTGATGGTTCGTCTCGTTTTGCTCCAGAAAATCGTTGGGGAACATTCCCATCAGTGGCTTTGGCGTGGAAACTTAATAAAGAATTCAAAAACGATGAGATTTTCTCCGACTTAAAACTCCGCTTCGGTTGGGGACTTACAGGCCAACAAGATTTATCAACGGGTGATTATCCTTACTTGAATGCCTACACAAAAGGACAAGGTTTGAAGTATCAGTTTGGTGATAGATACTACGACGTACTTCGCCCAAATGCCTACGACCCAAATATCAAATGGGAACAAACGGCTTCTACTAACTTAGGTTTAGATTTTGGTTTGAAAAAAGCACGTATTTCGGGAAGTATTGATGTTTACCAGAAGAAAACTACCGATTTGATTAACGAAATCGACGTAGCGGCTGGCTCGAACTTTAGTAATAAAGTAACAACCAACGTTGGAACACTCGAAAACAAAGGTCTTGAAGTAGTGATAAACTATACGCCCATCATGAACAAGAACTTCAACTGGGATATTAGCGGAAACTTCACTTACAACGAAAGAAAAATCACAGCTTTAACCAAAGTTGACAACCCAACTTACGTAGGTGTTTTGGTTGGTGGTATCAGTGGTGGTGTAGGAAACTACGCACAAGTGCATTCAACTGGTTATGAGCCAAATACATTTTTTGTGTATAAACAAGTATATGACGAAGCAGGAAAACCAATCGAAGGGCTTTTTGCTGACCTCAACGGCGATGGAAAAGTTACTGAATTAGACCGCTATCGTTATCAGTCGGCTGTACCTAGATATTTCTTAGGTTTCAGCTCGCAGATGTCATACAAAAAGGCAAGTTTAGGTTTTGTGATGCGTTCAAATATCGGCAACTATGCTTTGAATAATATTTACTCAAGCATGGCTACTTACCAAAACATTACTGGTGCGGGCAATTTCATCAATAACGTTTCGGCCAATGTTTTAGAAACAAATTTCAAAACTCGCACTGACCAAACGATTCTTTCAGACTATTACGTACAAAACGCTTCATTCTTACGCATGGACAACTTGAATGTAGGCTATAATTTGAGCGATTTGTTTAAAGCGAAGAAAATCCAAGCACAATTATCGTTTGTGGTGCAAAATGTATTCGTAATCACGAAATACAAAGGCTTAGACCCAGAGATTACTGATGGTATCGACCGTCAAATCTATCCAAGACCACGCACTTATTCGGTAGGCTTAAACATCAACTTCTAATTCTAAATTTCAAATGAAAAATATATCTAAAAAATTAATAGCAGTTTTAGCACTGATTTTCGTGATGGGGTCGTGCAAAGACTTAGATACCAAGCCTTTTGTTGGGCAAGTATCAGAATTGGTTTATCAAGATGCCAATAATTACAAAGAGATTTTGGCAAAATTATATGCAGGTTTAGCGGTTTCAGGTATCAAACCAAAAGACGATGATGTGGATTTGAAAAACTTCGACGGTGGTTTTCAAGGTTACATGCGTGTGTATTGGTACTTGCAAGAATTTACAACCGATGAGGCAATCGTAGGTTGGGGCGACCCAGGTTTACCTGATTTGCACAAAATGTCTTGGACAGCTTCAAATGCTTGGACATCAGCATTTTATTCAAGAATTTTATTTCAAGCAGCAGTTGCCAACGAATTTTTACGTGAAACTACTGACGCCAAATTGAGTAGTCGTGGTATTGCGAATTCCCAAGACATTAAAAACTATCGTGCCGAAGCTCGTTTTATTCGTGCATTGGTTTACTCGCACGGTATCGACCTTTTCGGAAGTTTACCACTCGTAACCGAAAACGATAAAGTAGGTTCTGATTTGCCAAAACAAGCATCTCGTCAAGAATTATTCAATTACTT
>NZ_JBMLRC010000008.1:0-15643 GCF_049241225.1 Emticicia sp. | reverse complement strand
AATATCTTTGCCATAAACTATGATGGAAACGAAACCCAAACTTGGGGCGGAACTACAACAATTATTCACGCAGCCATTGGTGGAAGCATGAATGCCGCCGAATTTGGTGTAGATGGTGGCTGGAGTGGTTTCCGTACAACAAAAGAGTTTGTTGCGTTATTCAACGACAAAGCCGATAAACGTGCGATGTTTCACACTGCTGGGCAAGAATTAGAAATCGAAGAAGTTGGTACGTTCTCGAATGGTTATGCCATTACGAAATGGAAAAACGTAAAAAGAGATGGCAAAGCAGGTAAAAACCTTACGCACACCGATACCGATTTCCCATTGTTCAGATTAGCCGATGCACATCTAATCTACGCAGAAGCCGTAACTCGTGGCGGAAGTGGCGATGCTACTTTGGCTCTTAGCTTAGTAAACTCACTACGCAGACGTGCGGGTGCTGCTAATCTTACTTCATTGACGCTCGAAAACCTTTTGGCAGAGCGTGGGCGTGAATTATACTGGGAAGCACATCGTCGCACTGACTTGGTTCGTTTCGGAAAATTTACGACTGGCTATAACTGGGCATGGAAAGGTGGAATCAAAGCAGGAAAAGACGTAGAAACCTATCGTACGGTATTTCCATTAGCAGCATCTGACCTTATCGCTAACCCTACTTTGAAACAAAATACAGGATATTAACAACCCCACCCTGCCCTCCCCAATGGGGAGGGTTCTAAAAGTCCTCCCTATCGGGGAGGGTTGGATGGGGTTCAACATCAAACAAATTCAAAAAATATGAAAACATTCAATAAAATATTTCTTTTCGGGCTGGCAATTTTGTTTGCGTGGGGTTGCGAAAAAGAAGAAGAGCGAGCAATTTTAAGCACTGGTGCAGCTCCTGTGGTTACGCTTTCGAGCAAAAGCGTTGTTTTGAATAAAGACAATGCCACCAAAGAAGCTCTCACTATCTCATGGGCAGCCGATTATGGTTTTAATGCAGCAGCTACCAATACTATTTTGATTGACAAAAAAGGTGGAGATTTCTCGAAAGCATCTTCAATTACAGCTGGTTCTGACCTAAAGAAAACCTTTACAACCGCCGAGTTAAACGGAATATTATTGGGTCTTGGTCTTGCCCCTGGTACACCTGCCGACATCGACATCAAAATAACAGCTACAATGGGGGCAGCTACGGTTTTGAGTTCGACCGTAAGTAGCCTTACAGCCACTCCTTATCTCGATAAATTAGACCTTAGCTCACCTTGGGGTGTAGTTGGAAGTGCAACAACCAACGGTTGGGATGGCCCCGACATGCCATTCTATAAAACTGAGGTTCCGAATGTATTTGTAGCATACGTAACACTCAAAGATGGTGAAATCAAGATTCGTGAAAATAATAACTGGGCAGTAAATTATGGTGGAACAAACGGTGTCTTGAAAAAAGACGGTGATAATATTGCCGTGAAAGCGGGTACTTACAAAATCACTTTTAACCCTGTTGCACTCACATACAAAGTTGAAAAATACTCCTGGGGAATTGTGGGCAGTGCCTTCAATAACTGGGGAGCAACGCCTGACGCACCACTCAAATACGATCCAAGCGTTGACCTTTGGGCGGGTGTAGTAACGCTCACTGATGGAGATATTAAGATTCGCAAAGACAACGACTGGGGCGTAAATTACGGTGGAACAAACGGAGTATTGAAAGAAAATGGCGATAATATTGCCGTTAAGAAAGGAACCTACTTGATTACGGTGGATTTCAAAAAAATGAAATATACGATTGCCAAATATGCTCCGTGGGGAATTGTGGGCGACGCAACGGCCACAGGTTGGGGCGAAAAACCTGACCAAAAGTTTAGCTACGACCTAAGTACCGAAACTTGGTTTCTGAACAACGTAGTACTTAAAGACGGTCAAATCAAATTCAGATTAAATGACGATTGGGGAGTAAACTACGGCTCGACAAGTAGTAATGAGCCAGACCCAATAGCGGCAAGCGGAGCTTTGAAAGACGGTGGCAAAAACTTTGGCGTGAAAGCTGGTACATGGAATTTTATATTGGATGTAAAAGACCCTGCTAAGCCAACTTACAAAGCCACAAAGGTTAAATAAGATTCATCATAGGTTTAAAAATTCAGAATCTGCATAACGCTTGTTATGCAGATTTTTTTGAACTCATTTTTTCTAGTAGCCTTATCATTTTCAGCTTCAACCTCTCCTTTTATGCTAAACTTACAGCTATTATGTTAAAGAAATCATTCACTTTATTATGTATTTTGTGCCTAAGTTTCGGAGTAAACGCACAAATCCAGCATGTTGAGCCCCTAAACTGGTGGGTAGGCTTGAAAAATCCAAACCTACAATTATTGATCCATGGTGAAAATATCTCCGAAACTCAGCCTACAATCAATTATACAGGAGTAAGCATCAAAAAAGTCAATAAAGCCGATAGTAAAAACTACCTTTTCCTTGATTTAGTGATTGCCAAAACCACCAAAGCGGGCAATTTTACTATTAATTTCAAGAAAGCAGGCAAAACCGTTTATACTTACAATTATAGTTTGCTACCTAAGCAACAAGCATCAGCTCAAATGCGTGGGTTTAACTCTTCCGATGTCATTTACCTCATCACGCCCGACCGCTTTGTCAATGGCGATTACTCAAATGATGTAGTGGCTGGCATGAAAGAAGCCAAAATCAATCGCAATTTTGATGGCGGACGCCACGGCGGCGATATTAGAGGTATGATAAACAGCCTTGATTATATTGCTGACATGGGTTTTACGGCTATTTGGCCAACACCTGTGCTTGAAAACAATATGGCGGGCTATTCTTACCACGGCTACGCAATCACTAATCACTACAAAGTCGACCCACGATACGGTACACTCGAAGATTATAAGGAACTTTCAAGCAAAGCTCGCCAAAAAGGAATTAAATTAATTTTTGATGAAGTATTAAATCATACTGGACACGGCTACTGGTGGACAGATGATTTGCCATTTAAGAATTGGCTTAATTATCCTGACACCAAAACTTCAACCAATCATCGACGAACGGTCAATCAAGACCTGTATGCTTCAGATTATGACAAAGCATTCATGAAAAAAGGTTGGTTTGATAGAATGATGCCTGACATGAACGGAGAGAACCCTTTTATGGCTAACTACCTGATACAGAATACAATCTGGTGGATTGAAACCCTACAACTGGGTGGTGTTCGTCAAGACACCTACGGATATTCAGATAAAACTTTCTTGAAAAACTGGAGTTGTGCCATCATGGATGAATACCCAAATTTTAACATGGTTGGCGAAGAATGGAGTGTAAATCCGCTCATAACTTCGTACTGGCAAAAAGGCAAAAAAAATGCCGATGGCTATAATGGTTGCCTAACGAGCATCATGGATTTTCCGCTACAAGAAGCCCTCGTAAATGCCCTCAAAGAAAAAGAAACATGGGGAAAAGGCTTGGTAGTTTTGTATGAAGCATTGGCGAATGACTTTGTGTATGCCGACCCATCGAATATACTGATTATGGGCGATAACCACGATATGGACCGCATTTTTACGCAACTCAACGAAGACGTTGAGCTCACAAAAATGGCACTGGGCTATTTGCTTACTACTCGTGGCATTCCGCAGATATATTATGGCACGGAGGTTTTGATGCAAAATACGGGGCATCATAAAGTAGACGGACTGATTCGCTCGGATTTACCGGGTGGTTGGAAAGAAGATACTGCGAGTGCTTTTTCGGGAAAAGGCTTGACTGAAGCTCAGAAAAACACACAGCTTTATTTAAAGCAGCTATTGAACTGGCGAAAAAACAATTCAGTAATTGCCAATGGAAAAACACTCCATTTTGCCCCTTTCGATGGGGTTTACGTATATTTCAGATACGATAATCAGAAAATGGTAATGGTTGTAATGAATAAAAATGATAAATCAACTACGCTCGAAACCAAGCGTTTTGATGAAATCTTACAGAATAAAGCTTCAGCCAAAAATATTCTGAATAACGAAACACAGAGCATAAAAAATGGTCTTTCAATCTCGCCAAAATCTACGATGATTTTTGAGATTTTCTAAGAAATACTAACAAAAAAAGTCCGAAATTCAGCAAGTGAGTTATCGGACTTTTTTGTGGTCAGACCTGTCGTACAGACCTTTTTAAAAGAAATTAAGATGCATTTCGATACCGACAGAAATACATTTTCAAGAATTCTTCATTGAATTTAAGTAGATTATTTAAGATTACTTTTTCGGATACTTCGCTCAAGAACACGTAAAACCTTTTCCTCATAGATTCTAATTTTATCAATATCTTCTTGGGGTGTGTATTCATTATTGCTATTCTTTGCTTTCTCAAAAAGATTAGTTGAACTATAAATTATAGACCGGTTAGGGTCATATTGATGCAAAACTACCCTAAGCTCCAACTCTAAAAGCACATCAATTGACTTATCAAGTATCCACCATTCTTCGGTATTCTTATCAAATATCTTCGTAATTTTTATATTTCCCTTTGTGGCATCTTCATTAAACTGAAACCCTAAGCTTCTCTCACTCAAACGATTTATCAAAGCTTCTTTTACTTTAGCTGCCGATATATCGTAGATACGGACAACTGAAGGATCTTTCAAAATAACATTTTCGTATGTAAGCTTTCGTATTTCTTCCTGGGCCGTATCTAAATCTTTTTGGGTTTCCTGAAGGGTCTTATTTACATTAAATGCAGACTCTTGCCACTGCCTACTTTCAAAGTCTAACTTTTTACTCAAAGCAATTTGAAGATTAATTGAGTCTCTTACATTTGAAATTATTTGATTGAGTTGCCGAAGATAACTATGCAAATTTTTATTCTCTTCGGTTAGCTGGTAATTCAGATGATTGGCTACCGAAAGCTTACTTCTAAGTTGTTTTGTAGCTCTATCGATCTGAGCATGTGTATTTTTTGCATAGAGCAAAAGAACACTTGCCATACACAGCAATTTTATGAATTTCATTTCTTCTTGGGTTTGTTTCAATTTTACCATACAAATAAAATTATATTTTTTGTATTTTCAAAAATAAATGAAAGTGTTCTTATCGAAATATCCTATGCTCTCTCAATATTATAAGCAATATGATACGAATGAATAATTTATTTGATATTGTATGGTGTTCTGTGCGATACACCCACAATCTTTTAATAGTAATATCCGCAACAAATTCTCTATTCCTACTTAAGTAATTGATAATCAGTCTACTTTGCCCCTTCCCTAACGGCAGAGGCCGACCGTCCTCCCCGATGGGGAGGGAACAAAATCAAAAATTATACTAACTTAAATTAAAATGCAGTCAAACTGTCTGTTGATTTAATCTACACAACTTTTCAATGAGAAATAGGCGTGAATATATCTCTACATCAAAAAATATTGAGATATTATTCACTTCTAAATGCCACCAACTTTAATTTGAAGAAAACAAATGACGAATATATTTAAACTACTAAGACCAAACATATTGTATATCGACATCAAGAATAGAAGGAGCTCGCAGCAATGACTTTAGGCTTTATTCTGTTTGGAATTATCAAATCACCCAAAGGTCTTCTAAACTACACTATACTATTTTAGGGAGAATTTTTTTATGCAAAACCTCCTCTACGTTTTTCTCGTACATATCTTAGTATTGAAATTGTATCATATTTTTTTCTATATGGCAACATTTTTGTTGTTCTAAATGTTATAACTGTCAATAGTTTAAATAATCTCATATGAATCATCACATAGCGTCCATTCAAGAAAGGATAGAACCGTTAAGACAGCAGATTATTAATCACAAAGTTTATTCGGTAATTAATGACCTCGAAGACCTGAAAGTTTTCATGCAGTATCATGTTTATGCTGTGTGGGATTTTATGTCGTTGCTTAAATCACTTCAAAGTAATCTTACTTGTACAACTGTGCCGTGGTTTCCGGTGGGTTCGGCCGAAACACGCTATTTAATTAACGAAATCGTAGCCGGGGAAGAATCTGATGTTGATATGAATGGTGTTCGCAAAAGTCACTTTGAGCTGTACCTCGACGCTATGCACCAAGCAGAAGCCGAAACTACCCAAATCGAAAAATTTATTTCGGTTTTGAAAGAGTCAAGTAATTTACAATCGTCATTTGTGGTAGCAGGTACACCCGAAGCGGCTCGTAACTTTGTCAATTTTACATTCGACATCATCAACAGCAATAAATCCTATCTTCAAGCAGCTATTTTCACATTTGGCCGCGAAGATTTGATTCCAGGCATGTTTATGTCAATTATCAATGATATTCATTTGAGTGTTCCCGAAAAAATCTCGACTTTCAAATATTATCTCGAACGCCACATCGAAGTAGATGGCGACCACCACAGCCATTTGGCTCTACAAATGACAGCCAATTTGTGCGGAGAAAACGAAGAATTTTGGAAAGAAGCTGAAGCCGCAACGATTCAATCGCTCCAAAAAAGAATCGAACTTTGGGATGGTGTGTACGAAAGTATTGCCTCTAAGAAAGTTTCTGCTTTATAAAATAAATCTCATAGGAGCGTCCGAATCGGACGTTCCTATAATTTAATCGTTAGAATTAACTCCTCAGATACAACCTCCTGATTCCTATAAAAATCACCATTAGTACAGTGTAAAGAATAAAAAAAGGAATTATAAAATTCACCAAATTCAAGGCAAGCATCATTGCAATAATCAACAACTGAAACCCCAGCCCGTACAGGGAAACCAGCGTCATAAACCAGTTTGGAAAAGTTCTGACCTTGTAAGCCATGGCGTCTAATCGGTAAACTGTTCTATCAAAAATTCCATAAAGCATCACATATACTTTGAATAAAACGTTGACCGTTTTCTGGCTTTCGTTCAGAAACGCTTTGGGGGTTTCGGTCTCAAAAATCTTACTTGTGGCATCGCCTCCTACCGAATTATTTCTCAGAATTACGTAGTAAAAATTATAGACAGTTCCCTGCAATTGAATACACAAAAAAGCAATCAGTGCAAGTGTCAACGAACTATCAGAAATATGACTTATTGTCATCAGAAAAACAAAATTCAAGATAATATCAAACACACTATCCAAATATCTCCCCGTGTAAGATGGGGTATTTTTCACCCTTGACAACTCACCATCAGCAGCATCAAGAATTGATTTGAGAATAAGAAAAAATCCAGCCCACCAATAATGAGCAGTAAGCATACAATAAACAGCAATTAAGCCCGAAACTCCAAAAAGAAGCGTTAGATGAACAGGGGTAAAACGAGTGTTTTTTAATTGATTAGCAATGATTTGGGCAAATGGTCTTCCATAATCAGAAAAGTCAAGGAATTTATCTTGAGCTGCAAGTTTGGACATTAAAATTTAACACAATTATAACATTTCGACAATATAGTCCTTCTACAAAAGTAGTTTTTTTTGATTAAAGTTCCCTCTCAAATTTATCAAGAATATCGGGATAAACACCAAAATCTTTAAAAACTTAACTTGTCTATACAAATAATTTCGTAATTTGGTAGGCAAATTCGACCCTTCAAAATGCAAAAGTTAATTAAAGAGTTTCTACACGCCGAGGCTCAATACCAAACCCGACGCCATTTTCTGCAAACCTGCACCACAGGACTTGGAGCCATGGCTTTTGGTTCGTTGTTAGGTGGTTGTTCGGGAAAAGAAAATCCAGCACAAACACTCACCGACCCCATGTTTCCGAAGCAGCCGCATTTTGCTCCGAAAGTAAAACAAGTGATTTATATTCACATGGCGGGTGCCCCATCGCAGTTAGAACTATTTGATTATAAACCCGCTCTACAAAAATTTGATGGACAAGATTGTCCGCAAGAGTTTTTGGAAGGAAAAAAGTTTGCCTTCATCCGAGGAGTGCCAAAGATGCTCGGTTCAATCGGGCAATTCAAACAGCACGGAAATTCGGGAGCAATGATTTCAGATTTTCTTCCTTATTTACCCGAAGTTGCCGATGACCTGACTTTCTTGAAAGCCATGTACACCGACCAATTCAATCACGCTCCTGCACAACTACTCATGCACACAGGAAGCCCACGTTTGGGTCGGCCGAGTATCGGTGCGTGGTCGGTTTATGGTTTGGGTTCTGAAAATCAAAACCTACCAGGCTTTATTGTTTTGGCTTCGGGCGGACGCAGCCCCGATGCAGGAAAAAGCGTTTGGGGAAGTGGATTTTTACCTTCTATTTATCAAGGTGTGCAATGCCGCACGGGTGGCGACCCAGTGCTGTATGTTTCTGACCCGCACGGTATGAGTCGAGATATTCGGAAACAAACCATCGAAGCAATCAACGAAATCAATCGTCAGCAATACGAAGCCGTACAAGACCCCGAAATTCTGACTCGTATTTCACAATACGAAATGGCATTCAGAATGCAAGTTTCAGTGCCAGAAGTAATGGACACAAGCAAAGAACCCGAATGGGTACGAAACATGTACGGAGCTGTGCCAGGCGAAGGCTCATTTGCCAATAACTGCCTACTGGCCAGGCGTTTAATCGAAAATGGAGTACGTTTCGTGCAACTTTTCCACTGGGGCTGGGACTCACACGGTACCGACCAACGCCTTTCGTTGGATGGTGGTTTCAAAGACTTGTGCCAAGTAACTGACCGCTCGGTAACGGCTCTCATAAAAGACCTAAAAATGCGTGGTTTGCTCGACGAAACCCTAATTGTTTGGGGAGGAGAATTTGGCCGTACTCCTATGCAAGAAAACCGTGACGGACAAACACTACCATTCAAAGGTCGTGACCATCATTTGGATGCTTTTACAGTTTTCATGGCAGGTGGCGGACTAAAAAATGGTATGACTTTTGGCGAAACCGACGATTTGGGGTATTACGGAGTAAAAGACCGTACACACGTACATGATTTGCAAGCAACCATCTTGCACCTGATGGGTTTCGACCACGAAAAACTAACGTATGCGTTCCAAGGAAGACCATTCAGGCTAACCGATGTGGCAGGAAAAGTAATTAAACCAATTTTAGCGTAACTATGTAACACAATTCTCCGAATTGTGCATATACTCAACTCACGATTCTGAGATCGGTCCACCGAATCGATTGTATTACAAAAAACATATGAAAACACTCCTCACACTCCTATTTTTCAGTATTTCTTTCAGCATTTTTGCTCAGAAAGATTCGGCCTATTATAATCCGAATATTACTCGTAAACTCTATTATCTCAAGCCTTTACAAAAAGTGAATGGCTCGTATTACTACGGCGAACGCCGACTCAGTGGCTTCAACTCGCTCGAAGTTCCCTTTTTTGAACTAAATGACCCCGAGGTAAATTTCCATTACCGACGCTACAAAACTTTTACTGGTATTGGGCAAGCCATAAGTATTATTCCTACCATTTACTTTTTAGCCACATTTAATAAAACCCGTACTCGACAAAGTGGTTTTTATTCCTCCACTTATTTAAGCATTATTGGAGCATCGCTGGTCGGAAGTATCACAACTTCATTTATTGGCAGGTCTCATATAAAAAAAGCTGCAATCAAATATAACCAAGCCCTCGGACGAAGTAATATGAGTTATATGCAACTCAAAACCGACGATAATGCTTTGGGTTTAGCTTTGCGATATAATTTCTGAGGCAGAAATTCTCTGACAACTCATTAATTTTCTTGCCAAAAAAACTTACCTCAAAACATTTCCTGTCAGTATTTGAAACATTTTTGGCAGTCAAAACTGAAATTTTGGCAGAAAACCTTACCTTTGCCGTCCGTTGGCAGAACTTTTGTGGAACTGACATCACGTCAAGAATTAAGTTATTTAGATTCAAGACGTATGAAGGTAGCACTTCAAAAAATTATGATCTCGAATCTATTTAATTCTTAAATCTAAATTTTATAAACTCAAAAACTCAGAATAAAATGTCAGTAAACATCAAGCCATTAGCAGACAGAGTATTGGTAGAAGCTGCTCCGGCAGAAGAAAAAACAGCATTCGGTATCATCATCCCTGATACAGCAAAAGAAAAACCACAAAAAGGTATTGTAGTAGCAGTAGGTCCAGGCAAAAAAGATGAGCCAACTTTAGTTAAAGTAGGTGATAGCGTACTTTATGGTAAATATGCTGGTACGGAAATCACTGTTGACGGTAAAGAGTACCTCATCATGCGTGAGTCTGATATTTACGCTATTGTGTAACCCCCAACCCCTAAAGGGGAGTTAAGGTTTATACTCTTATTCACTCATTCACTAATTCATTCATTCACTAATTAAAAAAATGGCAAAGCAAATTATATTTGATACAGACGCAAGAGAGAAATTGAAACGTGGCGTTGACACTCTTGCAAATGCAGTAAAAGTAACCCTCGGACCAAAAGGTCGTAACGTTATTATTGATAAAAAATTCGGTTCACCAGCTATCACTAAAGATGGTGTAACAGTAGCGAAAGAAATCGAATTGAAAGATTCTATCGAAAACATGGGTGCTCAACTCGTGAAAGAAGTAGCTTCTAAAACTGCTGACCAAGCAGGTGACGGTACTACTACTGCTACTGTATTGGCACAAGCTATCTACACTATCGGTGCGAAAAACGTAGCGGCTGGTGCAAACCCAATGGACTTGAAACGTGGTATCGAAAAAGCGGTAACTGCGGTTGTAGGTGCATTGAAAGAACAATCTAAAGCTATCTCGACTTCAAAAGAAATCGAACAAGTAGCTACAATCTCTGCCAACAACGACCACGAAATCGGTCAAATGATTGCTCACGCAATGGAGAAAGTTGGTAAAGAAGGTGTTATCACGGTTGAAGAAGCTCGTGGAACTGAAACTGAAGTGAAAACTGTAGAAGGTATGCAGTTCGACAGAGGTTATTTGTCTCCATACTTCGTAACTAACGCTGAGAAAATGGAAGTTGAAATGGAAAAACCATTCATCTTGATTTCTGAGAAAAAAGTTTCTTCAATGAAAGAACTTCTTCCAGTGTTAGAAGGTGTAGCACAAACTGGCCGTCCGTTGTTAATCATCGCTGAAGATGTTGATGGCGAAGCTCTTGCTACATTGGTAGTAAACAAAATCCGTGGTGCATTGAAAGTTGCGGCTGTTAAAGCTCCAGGTTTCGGCGACCGTCGTAAAGCAATGTTGGAAGATATCGCAATCCTTACTGGCGGTACTGTAATTGCAGAAGAAAGAGGTTTCAAATTAGAGAACGCTGATATTTCTTACTTAGGACACTGCGATAAAATCATTATCGACAAAGATAACACTACAATCGTTAATGGTTCAGGAGACCAAGAGCAAATCGCTGGTCGTGTAAATCAAATCAAAGCTCAAATCGAGTCAACTACTTCTGACTACGACCGTGAGAAATTACAAGAGCGTTTGGCTAAGTTGTCAGGTGGTGTAGCTATTATCTACATCGGTGCTGCAACTGAGGTTGAAATGAAAGAGAAAAAAGACCGTGTTGATGATGCCCTTCACGCAACTCGTGCTGCGGTTGAAGAAGGTATCGTAGCTGGTGGTGGTGTTGCTTTGATTCGTGCTCAATCTGCTTTAGCAGGTCTTGAAGGTGCAAACGGCGACGAAACAACTGGTATCGCAATCATCCGTTCGGCAATCGAAGCTCCATTACGTACAATCGTTGCGAATGCAGGTGGCGAAGGTTCAGTAATCGTGCAAGAAGTGAAAGGTGGAAAAGACGATTACGGCTATAACGCTCGTGAAGATAAATTTGAAAATATGTTGGTAGCTGGTATCATCGACCCTACGAAAGTAACTCGTTTGGCTCTTGAAAACGCTGCATCAATCGCTGGTCTATTACTTACAACTGAAGCAGTTGTATCTGATATTCCAGAAGATAAAGCTCCAGACATGGGTCACTCACACGGTGGCGGCATGGGTGGCATGATGTAATAGCCCCCAACCCCTAAAGGGGAGTAAAAATATATAAAAAGGTCTTAGGAGAAATTCTAAGACCTTTTTTATGTTCTGAAACATACCATTTGTATTTCTTCAATTTATTGCTCAAATTTGTAAATACTCACAACATGATAGCTATATTACCAACTTTTGCAAATCAATAAGCACATGAAAAAACTTCTCCTACTTTTCGCTATTATTAGCTTCTCAAAATCAAACGCTCAATATCGCATTGAAATAGCGATGCAGGCACCAAAAGATTCGGTTTATTACCTTTATCACTGGTATCAGAGCGAAAAACTGTATTTGGTAAAAGATACTGCAAAAGTTGAGACAGCGAATAAAATCGTTTTTACAGGACAGAAAAATCTACCTGAAGGAATGTATTTTTTAGTTAACCGAAAAGCACGTTTATTTGATTTCCCTGTGGTTGGTCAAACTTTTAAAATTACGACAGATACCAGCGATTACGTTGGTAAAATGACAATCGAAGGCAATACCGAAGCCTCGGCTTACGCCAATTTTACCAAAGAAAACATTCGTTTACAGCGAGCTTTTCAGAAAGCAAGCAACGAAACCGATAAAAAGACCATCTACCAACAATATCAATCTTTGACAAAGACCTACATTTCGTCAAACCCAAATACATTTACGGCAAATTTCTTAAAGGCAAATATTCCTGTCGAAACCCAAGCTATGAAATCCAACGCAACTCGACAAGATACACTTACTTACATAAAGAATTATTACACCCACGCCCTCGATAACATCGACCTTTCAGACGAACGTTTGATTCGCACAACGCTCCTCGATAATATTTTTGATGATTATCTAAAAAACATCGCTTTTAGTAACTCACCCGACGAAATCATTGCTTTGGCCGATAATCTGCTTGCTCGCACCAAGCCTAATTCAGAAATAAGAAAATACATTGTCATCAAATTTGGTAATAAATTTATCGCTCCCGAAGTTTTGGGTTGCGATAAAGTTTATACCGAAATAGCTAAAAAATATATCATCGGTGAGCCTGACAACTATGATGCTACTACAGTCAAGCGAAATATTGAGTATGTCAATCGAATTGAACCAACATTGATTGGCAAAATAATGCCCGATATGTGTCTCACAGATACTTTAGGAAATTGGAGTCCACTTTGGGACTTAAAAGCAAAATATACAATGGTCGTAATTTATGACTACGCTTGCGGACATTGCCAAGAATACACAAAAAAACTGGTAGATTATTATCCAAAACTGGAGCAGCAAGGCATGAAGGTATATATGTGCTGTAAAGTTCCTGACCGAGAAAATTGGTTAAAATTCATCAAAACCTATAAAACAGAAGCTTTTACGAACGTGATGGATTCGCACAAAATTGTAGATTTCGATAAAACTTATAATGCGTCTTTAGTTCCAAAAGTATTCTTGCTTGATGAACAAAAGAAGGTTCTTTCAAATCTCAGATTGGAATTACCTGATTTTGAGCGGATGATGAATAAGTGATAATTCTGTTATTTCTTTTTAATCATCAACAACAAAGCACCACTCACAATCAACCAAATAACAGTGGAAGTCCATAGGTAAATTCGATGTAATGAGTAAAAAACGGCTTTGTTTAGAACTACTCTTTGCCCAAAATCAAGCAGTTTGTCTAATTCGAAATGCACAAAGAACAACACAACTTGCAAAAGCACCAAAAACATAGCCGCTATAAAAAAACGTTTTTCAGCACGAAAAGTATAAGCCGTAAAAACGAAAATAGGTAAACTGATAAAATTCAAATAATTCGTGACAGCTTGCGTAATGAAACCCATTTCAGTATGGCTACCAAGCACTTGCATACCTACGCTTATCACAACACCCGAATAAAAAGTAAATGCACCCCACCAAATACATAACAACACCAATGAAATTTGCTTTGCAGTCTTATCCTTCATACAAAAACTCTTATTTACGTTCAGTTGAGTAAAATAAAGTCGTTTTTTCTACATTCTAAATAAATTTGCAAGAAAACTTTATTCAGCAAAAATCGTTAAGTTTGTAAAAAATACTACAATTATGACAGCAATTTTGGATAAAAAAATAGTCAAGGATGCTCTACGTGAATTAATCATGGAAGAACCAGAAACTTTCAAAAAACTTTTGAAAGAAGTTTTTAATGAGGAAACATTAAATGAGGATGAAGAATTTGAGCAATTGATAAAGAAGAATTTTACTCGTTTTGAAGCAACTTTTAAGGCTTTAGCTTGATGAGATATTTAACAAAGAAAAGAGTCGTTCAGCTTAATAAAGCGACAGTTGATGCTCATGGCGGCAACTTTATGCCTCCGAATAATTTTCTGCACGAAGAAAACTTAGATTATCTTCTCGAAGCAGTTCAAGCAGAAATGTTTGGCGAACCTCTTTATCCAAATGTTTCAGATAAAGCAGCTGTTTATTGCTACAATATTATTTGTAATCACATCTTCTCAGATGGAAATAAGCGAACTGGTTTAGCATCAGCATTACTTTTTTTGAATATAAATGGGTTTGATTTAAGTTTGAATATCGATAATACTACTTTAACAGATTACATCCTAAAAATAGCTTCTGGAGAATCAAATTTAGAAGAATGTAGAGCTTGGTTCGCTGAAAATGTAGTAGATACTTTGACATAATTTTGAACAAAAAACACATTTTTGATGTATTTCAATTTGAAACGAGTACAACCAAAATAATACTATCAAACAATGTCAACTTTCCAAGCATTCTACATCACCGAAAACGACGATAAAACTTTCACCCAAAACATCGTTGAGCGTAAAATCGAAGATTTACCTGCGGGCGAAGTCCTCATCAAAGTACAATATTCCTCACTTAATTATAAAGATGCCCTTTCGTCAACTGGGAATCGTGGCGTAACTCGCAATTACCCCCACACACCAGGTATTGATGCCACAGGAGTAGTTGAAGAAAGTCAGTCGGCCGATTTTCAGAAAGGAGATAAAGTACTCGTAACTGGCTTTGACCTCGGCATGAATACTTCGGGTGGATTCGGACAGTACATCAGTGTTCCTGCCAAATGGGTAGTAAAACTCCCTCGTGGACTCAAAGCCAAAGAAAGTATGATTTTCGGAACGGCTGGTTTGACTGCTGCATTGTGTATTGATAAATTATTACAAAACGGCCTTACCCCCGATAAAGGAAAAGTCATCGTAACGGGAGCAACAGGCGGCGTAGGCACAATGGCCGTAATGATTTTGGCGAAACTCGGTTTCCACGTGGTAGGCGTTACGAGCAAACCCGAAGGCAGAGATTTTCTATTAAAAATCGGAGCAAAAGAAGTTATTTCGAGAGAAGAAGTTGATGATAAATCGGGGCGTCCTTTATTGAAAGGAATTTATGCGGGTTGTGTAGATACCGTTGGTGGAAATATGCTCGCAACTATCTTAAAATCAATGCAATACAACGGAGTTGTAGCCATTTGTGGCTTAGTAAATTCGCCCGAATTACCAACGAGTGTATTTCCATTTATCTTGCGTGGCGTATCTATGTTTGGCATTGATTCATCAGAATGTGATATTGAATGGCGTAAAAAACTCTGGAAAAACCTCGCTAAGAATTGGAAACCAGCTGATATTCAATCTATTACCAAAACTGTAACATTAAAAGGCTTACCAAAAGAAATCAATAAAATCTTAAAAGGCGGACAAATCGGGCGTGTGATTGTACGTTTGTAAAACAAGTTTCCAACTTGT
>NZ_JBMLRC010000007.1:0-2316 GCF_049241225.1 Emticicia sp. | reverse complement strand
ATTGATTTTTTCATCTTGACCGAACTCATGCAAAACCACGATGGCTATCGACTCAGCACCTATCTACAAAAAGACCGGGGCCAAAAACTACAAATGGGCCCAATCTGGGACTTTGACATTGCCTTTGGCTCTGATAATGGCTTCTGTGATGGCATGAATCGCCACGCTTGGGTATTTCAGTATAACCAATACTGCTCAGGCGATGCTTGGCTTGTGCCTTTTTGGTGGAAACGCTTGGTATCGGATGAGGCTTTCAAAAACAAACTAATTGCCAGATGGAAAGCTTTGCGAACAAAACAACTATCTGATAATCAACTCGATAAAACGATTGATGGCTTTAATAAGGAAATCACTGAAAAAGGAATGGTGGCACGAAACTTCGAGCGATGGGATATTCTGAATGAAAGAATTACGCCAAATTCAACAAAGGGTTCGCACGAAAAAGAAATCAGTCGAATGAAATCTTGGTTGAAAGAACACGCTCATTGGATTGATGAAAATATTGAGCGATTGTAGTATTTTTTTCATAAATTTGATGAAGCACTTGTTCAAAACTACAATCACATGAAAACGCTTTTGGCTTTACTCCTTTTTTCTTTGAATACTGCCTTTAGTCAGGAAGTAAAAGAAATGGTACGAAGTATTTATTTTGGTGGTGGCAGTGCCTACATCAGTAAACAACAAGCCCAAGATTTATATGATTTTGTGAAGAACATCAAGCACCTCGAATACTACGAAATCAATATCATGAGCCACACTGATAATATTGGTGGACGTGAATTTAACGAGTATCTTAGTCGAATGAGAAGTGCCTCGGTGATTGACCTGCTCAAAGCAATGGATATTCCGCAAGAGAAGATTAAATTTAAAGATTTTGCTTTCGATGCACCTGCTTATGATAATAATACATGGGAAGGCCGAGAACGAAATCGAAGGGTTGATATTCAGTTTAAACCGATTGTGTTTTGAAAAATGATTCATTTACAATTTTATTAATGAAATCATTCATTGCCGTCTGCTTTAGCTGACGGGTACTTTATACAAACAAATTTGACTTTAGTCTCAATATATGGTTTGACTAAAGTCAAATTTGTTTTGTTCTTATTCAATATTCCGTCAGTTGAAACTGACAGCAATGAATTATGTTTTATCAAATTTTAAAAATGACTGATGTTAAGCATTTTTTTAAATCCGTAGGATTGTCTCATCTTGTAGCCGTCGATTTCAATCGATGGTGAAGACGATGTATATGGCGTTTAAAGTTCCATCGGAACGACCCATATAATAAATGTACCATTCCAATAGAACTTAATTTGTCCTAACAATTACCACCGTCGATTAAAATCGACATCTACAAAATGAATCGAACCGATGGCCTGCGTAACATCAATTAATAAAATGGCTCATAGTAAATTTGTAAAATTGAAGAAGCCCTATATTCCAATTACCTCAAAGTTATCTTGCCCAGTGTATCGGTATCCATTTCGGTAAACCATAAATTGCCGTCATTCCCCATGCGTATGCGGTGCATCATGGTTCGTTGTGAGGGTGTTTTGTACCAAAAAATCGGCACACCAGCAATATCTCCGTTCGGCGATTGGCGGATAGACTTATCAAACTTCACCACATAATCATTTTCAGCTACTGACTGTTGCATTTCGCCCATATCATGATGGTCCATGCTCATTGGTGCATCGTGTTTTACGTAGCATTGTACCCAAATGTTTCCTTCATTATCGAACGAAAGTGAGCCTAAAATGACATTTTTCTGAACCATCGGCACGCTAAATTCAGTGATATTACCATCCATATCAATTCGTCCGATTTTATTTCCTGCCTCTTCCGTAAACCACATAAAAGTCCCTGCTGGGTCTGGTATGATAGCAATCGGGCGGCTATTGGCTGTTGGAATTGAAAATTCCGTCACAACACCATCTTTAGTAGCATTATAAATTTTATTCCCCAATAATTGTGTTCCCCAAATCCTTTTTTTATCAGGTTCAATCCTATCAGGTCCAGCCGAAAGAAAAATCGGCATAGCAGCCAATTGAGGTAACTCAAAATGCTCAACTGTTCCGTTAGGGTTAATCTTGCCCAGCGTACTTGTTCGTTTTCCTGTAAACCAAATCGTTTCGCCGTCGGCGTCCAGTCCAATTCCGTGCGGTGCAGGGTTTATCGGAGTTTTTGCTCCTTGCGTGTACATTCGTACATCAATCGACTGCACGATATTGAAATCTTTATCCAAACACACCACTCTGCCCTCAAATTCAAACGACACCCAAAGTCGGCCTTTGGCATCAATCAATAAGCCATGCG
>NZ_JBMLRC010000006.1:51087-53238 GCF_049241225.1 Emticicia sp. | reverse complement strand
AAAAAGCACGGCAATCTGTCGTGCTTTTTTGCTATTTTTGCACCATGATTCTTGATTATATTAAATATTTGTTGAAGGCAAAAGATGAGCATTCGCTGCATTCGCCTTTTGTTTTTGACTTTTACACTAAAATTCTTAAAGATAAAACTTTGTACAAAGAATATACTGAGATTGAAACTTTGAGGAAAGATTTGTTGAGTGATAATCGTGTTATCAATATTAATGATTTGGGTGCAGGAGCAAAGACAAATAAGAGCATTCAACGTACAGTCAGCGATATTGCAAAAAAATCACTCAAAAAGCCACGTTTAGCTCAGTTATTTTTTCGAATTATTAAATATTATCAGTATTCAAGCATCTTAGATTTAGGTACTTCGCTTGGTTTAACGACCGCCTATTTAGGTAAGGCAAATCATGCAGAAAGCCTAAAAAGCTTTGAAGGATGTGAAGAAACAGCCAAAATAGCCCTAGAAACTTTCAATAAACTTTCTTTAAATAATATTGAAATTATACAGGGAAATATTGATGAAACGTTGCCGAAAGAATTACAAAAGATTCAAAAATTAGATTTTGTTTTTTTTGATGCCAATCACCGTTATGAGCCAACGATTCGATATTTTGAGCGATGCTTGAGCAAGGCTCACGAGGACAGTTGCTTTATTTTTGATGATATTTATTGGTCAGAGGAAATGAAACAGGCTTGGACCACGATTCAAAATCATGATTCGGTTAGAGTGAGCATTGATTTGTTTTGGGTAGGAATCGTTTTTTTTAGGAAGAAACAGCCAAAGCAACATTTCGTTTTAAAATTTTGATTTAATTTAGAATTATTCCAAACTAAAAACTATTCTGGCTTGTTGTCGTAATGTGGGGCGATTCTCCTGAATCGCCGAAGTTGAAGATATAAAAATGTAAATTAAGCGATTGAGAAATCGACTAAAACAATATGTCAATATTAGATATTAATAGAATTCGTAAAGATTTTCCGATTCTCGATGAAAAAGTAAATGGTCGTGATTTAGTGTATTTCGATAACGCCGCCACCACCCAAAAACCGGCGGTTGTTTTAGATGCATTATCAAACTATTATGGTCATTACAACGCCAATATTCACCGAGGTATCCACTTTTTGGCCGAGAAAGCAACTTCCGCTTTCGAAGATTCACGCACAACAATTCAGAAGTTTCTGAATGCAGCACACAAAGAAGAAATTATTTTTACATATGGAACAACTGATGGTATTAATTTAGTTGCTCAAACATACGGTCGTAAGTTTTTGAAAGAAGGAGATGAGATAATTATTTCGACATTAGAGCATCATTCCAACATTGTGCCGTGGCAAATGCTCTGTGAAGAAAAAGGTTGTGTGTTAAAAGTGATTCCGATTGATGATAAAGGCGATTTGATTTTGGAAGAATATGAGAAAATGCTTTCGGAGAAAACCAAGTTTGTTTCGGTTGTTCATGTCTCCAATGCCTTGGGAACAATCAATGATGTAAAATTTATCATTGATAGAGCTCATGCAGTGGGAGCAAAGGTTTTGATTGATGGAGCTCAAGCATCATCTCACATTACGATTGATGTGCAAGCATTAGATGCTGATTTTTACGCTTTTTCAGCTCATAAATTATTTGGTCCAACTGGTATGGGCGTTCTTTACGGAAAATCAGATGTTTTAAATGCTATGCCGCCTTACCGTGGTGGAGGTGAAATGATAAAAGAAGTGACTTTCGAGAAAACTTCTTATAATGAATTACCCTATAAGTTTGAAGCTGGAACACCAAATATCGCTGATGTTGTAGCCGTAAAATTTGCTATTGATTACATCAATGAACTGGGAAAAGAAAATATTGCGGCTTACGAAGACGAACTTCTGAAATATGCCACCGAACAACTTTCTGAAATTTCAGGCTTGAGAATTGTTGGACAAGCAAAGGAAAAAGTGTCGGTTGTTTCGTTTGTTTTAGATGGCGTACACCCGCAAGATGTGGGCGTTATTCTCGACCAGCAAGGAATTGCAGTTCGCACTGGACATCACTGTACTCAGCCATTGATGAACCGTTTAGGACTTCCCGGAACTTCAAGAGCCTCATTTGCTGTTTATAATACAAAGCAAGAAATTGACAAATTGATTGCGGGCATTCATAAGGT
>NZ_JBMLRC010000006.1:5113-50987 GCF_049241225.1 Emticicia sp. | reverse complement strand
CTGTTTATAATACAAAGCAAGAAATTGACAAATTGATTGCGGGCATTCATAAGGTTAAGAAAATGGTTTTGTAAGCCAGTTATGATTTTGCAATTATAAAATATGACCATAAACGAAATACAAGATGAAATCATTGAAGAATTTGAACTCTTCGATGATTGGGAAGGAAAATACGAGTACATCATTGATTTAGGTAAAAAACTACCTAAACTTTCAGATGAATTTAAAACCGAAGATAATATCATCAAAGGTTGCCAATCAGTAGTGTGGCTTCATGCCTACAAGCAAGACGGAAAAATACATTTTGAAGCTGATAGTGAGGCAATTATAGTGAAAGGTTTGGTGAGTATGCTTGTTAAAGTTATGACCAATCATACACCCGAAGAAATATTAAAGTCTGATTTATATTTTATTGATAAAGTAGGTTTGGCAAGTCATTTGGCACAGACCCGTTCCAACGGATTAGCATCTATGGTGAAGCAAATGCGAGCTTATGCGGTGGCATATTCGAGTATATAAATTGAAGTTTGTATGATAATTACATCTCTTTCTCAACTTGACCTTGATGGAACCTATTCTTACGCTGATTATTTGAAATGGCGTTTTAAAGAAAGTGTTGAGCTTATTCGTGGCAAAATCTTGAAAATGTCGCCTGCACCAAGTGTGAAACATCAAGAGATTTCAAGGCAACTTTGTAAGGAACTTTTTAATTATTTTGATAGAAAACACCCTTGTCAAGTCTTCAATGCACCATTTGATGTAAGACTCTATGACAAGAAAAAGTCTTTAAAAGTCAATGATGATATTTTTACAGTGGTGCAACCTGATATTTGTATCATCTGTGACAAAAATAAATTAGATACGAAAGGTTGTTTGGGGGCTCCAGATTTAATTATTGAAATTCTCTCGCTTGGAAACAGTAAACGTGAGATGAAAATCAAGTTTGATTTGTATGAAGAGTCGGGCGTTAGAGAATATTGGCTTGTTTATCCTTATGAAGAATCAATCACAAAATTTATTTTGAATGAATCAGATAAATTTGAATATGCAGGACAATATGCCAATGATGATGTAATTTCACCAACTATTTTTCCAAGTCTTTCGATTGATTTAACCGAAGTTTTTTATCACCCCGAAGGTGAAAATGATGATGATGATGCAAATATTGTCCGTATTTAGTGTTTTTTAACAATAATTTTATGACTACCGAGCAAGAATTAAAAGATAAAGTAATTGAAGCAATCAAGCAGGTATATGACCCCGAGATTCCCGTTGATGTTTATGAACTGGGCTTGATTTATGACATAAAGATTTTTCCAGTGAATAATGTTTATGTTTTAATGACACTCACTTCTCCGTCTTGTCCTTCGGCTGAATCAATTCCTGTAGAAATCGAACAAAAGATTCGTGAAATTGAAGAAGTGAGCGATGTAAGCGTAGAGCTGACATTCGACCCTCCTTACGCAACCGATATGATGTCGGAAGTGGCCAAGCTCGAACTTGGGTTTATGTAAATCTCGTACTTGAGTATTTTGCTCAAATTAGATAATAATTATATAAAAATGTCAGTTTTGCCCTATGACATTTTATAACCATCAAATAAAAGCTCCCCTTAAGGGGCGGGGGAGCGGCTAAATTTATGTATCCTCCTCATTTAGTTGCACCTATGAAAGCCGACTTAGTAAACGCAGGCTTTCAAGAATTACTTTCTGCGTCAGACGTAGATAATTTTATCGCCAATCAGAAAGGTACTTCATTGGTTGTTATCAATTCGGTATGTGGTTGTGCTGCAGGTACTTGTCGTCCAGGAGTAAAATTGGCTCTTCAAAGAACTGAGGCAAAACCTGATTCGCTTGTTACTGTTTTTGCAGGTGTTGATACTGATGCAGTACAGCAAATGCGTACTTATATTCCTTTTCCTCCGTCATCGCCTGCAATTGCGATTTTCAAAGATGGAGAAGTGGCTCACTTTATCGAAAGACACCACATCGAAGGACGTTCGGCTGAAATGATTGCCATGCACCTATCGGCTGCTTTGGAAGAAATCGTAGGCGAAGAAGCGTAATTAGTTTAGAGTTCTGAATTATGAGTTATGAGTGTTGTTCTCGAAACTCATAACTCAGAACTCTTACCCGCTACGGCGGACCGTTCAGAACTCTTAGAAGTTTGGTTTCAATAAGTATTTACCGTAGAATTCGTCGATAACTTTAACGGCATCTTCGGCGGTATCAACCAGTTTAATAAGATTCATATCCTCTGGATTGATATTTTTTTCTTTTTCACACATTGTTTGGTTCAACCAATCAAGTAGCCCTTTCCAATATTCACTTCCAACCATTACGATTGGGAATCTTGCAATTTTCTTAGTTTGAATTAAGGTTAAAGCTTCAAAAAGTTCGTCGAGTGTTCCAAAGCCCCCCGGCATGACAATAAAACCTTGTGAATATTTCATGAAACATACTTTTCTTGCAAAAAAGTAGTCGAAATTGATGCTTTTATCGGGGTCAACGAATCGGTTTGGAACTTGTTCAAAAGGTAGTTTGATATTCAAACCTACCGATTTTCCGCCATTTTCGGCTGCACCTTTGTTTCCTGCTTCCATTATACCAGGGCCACCACCGGTTATTACGCCGTAGCCTCTCGATACCAGTTTTGCAGCAATTTCTTCCGAAAGTAAATAAAACTTGTGGTCAGGTTTTGTTCGTGCCGAACCATAAATAGTTACGCACGGGCCAATTTTTGCCAAACGGTCGAAGCCATCAACAAATTCAGCAACGGTTTTTAATATTTGCCATGAATCTTGGCTTTGGATTTCATTCCATCCTTTTTCTACAAATGCCTCACGAATTAATTCTTCTTCATTTAGTATTATCTCTTTTTCTGCCATAATTTTTTTGTTTGTGGTACGAAATAGTTTCCGAAGTTATTTTTTTATTTGGTCGAATAAAACAATTCTTCTCTAATTTTTAAAAAGAATTGGATAATGAAAACGTATATTTGCAGAAAAAAGTTTAGAATATTTTAAAATGAATTTTTCTTGGCTAATTCATCCCCCAAAAGAAGAATTCTTGATCTATTTTTTTTAAACAAAATTAGGGGAATAAAATATTATGAAAGTTGCAATTGCAGGCGACCACGCTGGTTTTGAGTACAAAAAAGTCATTCTTCGTTGGCTTCAAGAACAAAATTTTGAAACAGCCGATTACGGCCCATATACGCCCGAAGCAGTCGATTACCCTGACACAGCTCATCAATTGGCAAGTTCGGTTGAAAGTGGGCAGTATGAATTTGGTGTTTTGATTTGTGGAAGTGGAAACGGTGTTTGTATGACCGCAAACCATCATCAAGGTATCAGAGCAGGATTAGTGTGGAATGTAGAGGTTGCAGAATTGATACGCCAGCACAATAATGCCAATGTTATTTGTTTGCCTGCACGTTTCATTGATGTTGAATTAGCACTTGAATGTGTAAAAACTTTCTTGAAGACAGAGTTTGAAGGTGGCCGTCATGCTCGACGAGCTGATAAAATTCCTTGTTAAAAAATAAGAACGGCTATGAGTTAGAAATCATATCCGTTTTTGTTTATGGTCTATTTGTGACAGGTATAAGCTTGCTTGAAAGCATCGGCTATGACTTAGTAATGAGAAAAGATCTTTGCTAAATTTATGAGTGGCTCATCGGGTACGTAATTTGCTATTTTTTCATGCTTTAATTCCCAGAAAGTGATATCTAGCCGATATCCGATTTTGGAAGCTGAGATTTTATTTTAGCATTTTTGCGAGGCGTTTATAGCATGGATTATTAGGTTATTAGGTGTTTTTAGACATCCTCTAATCTATATCGTCAGTAATTTAAAAAGGTGCTGATTTGAACATCAAAACAGCACCTTTTTTATAAAGACAATAATTCAATTTTATTCCCATTCAATCGTAGCAGGTGGCTTCGAACTAATATCATACACAACACGATTTACTCCTTTTACCTTGTTTATGATTTCGTTGGAAACATCCGCTAAAAACTCATATGGTAAATGTGCCCAGTCGGCAGTCATACCGTCGATACTTGTTACGGCTCTTAAAGCTACAACTCTCTCGTAGGTTCTCTCATCTCCCATAACACCAACACTTTGCACAGGCAAAAGCATCGAGCCAGCTTGCCATACATTATCATATAAACCGCTACTTTTTAGACCATTAATAAAAATAGCATCAACTTCTTGTAGAATCTGTACTTTTTCTGGCGTTACATCGCCCAGAATTCTAATACCCAAGCCAGGCCCTGGAAATGGATGACGACCTAAAATATTTTGTGGTATATTAAGTGCTTTTCCTACCTCACGAACACCATCTTTAAATAATAAACGTAATGGTTCAACAACTTGCAACTTCATGAAATCTGGCAGACCACCAACATTATGGTGTGATTTTATGGTAGCAGACGGGCCTTTTACCGACACAGATTCAATCACATCTGGATAAATCGTACCTTGTCCAAGCCATTTAGCCCCCTGAACTTTGTGTGATTCGGCATCAAAAACATCTATAAATGTTTTGCCAATTGCCTTACGTTTTGCTTCCGGATCTGTCAGCCCTTTTAGAGCATCATAGAATCTTTCTTTAGCATCAACACCAATTACATTTAGTCCTAAACCTTTATAGGATTCTAAAACTTCTTCAAATTCATTTTTCCGTAATAATCCATTATCAACAAAGATGCAAATAAGGTTTTTGCCGATCGCATGATGTATCAGCGTAGCTGCCACTGACGAATCAACACCGCCAGATAGGCCCATAATCACTTTGTCGTCACCGAGTTTCTCTTTTAGCTCTTGGATAGTAACTTCAGCGAAAGAATCAGGGGTCCAGTTTTGCGAGCATTCGCAAATATCCACCACAAAGTTTTTAATAATCGTTTTTCCTAAAACCGTATGAGTTACTTCGGGGTGAAATTGGATTCCGTAAACAGGTTTTTCTTTTAACTTAAAAGCAGCAACTTTTACAGTATCGGTTGAGGCGATAATATCGGCATTGGTTGGCGGAGCAGCAATTGTATCACTGTGCGACATCCAAACTTGGGTATTATCTGCAACATCTTTGAAAAGAGCGAATCTATTATCAACTTTATTTAGAATGGTGCGTCCGTACTCTCTAATTGAGGATGGAGCTACTTCTCCGCCGCCAGTTTGAGCCATCATTTGAGCACCATAGCAAACTCCAAGCACAGGCAATGTCTTGGCAAATTCTTGCCAATCAACAATGGGTGCGTCTTCGTCTCTTACAGAGCATGGGCTTCCTGAAAGAATTACGCCTTTAATATCGGCTGTAATTGGCGGGATTTTGTTGAAGGGGTGTATTTCACAATACACGTTAAGTTCTCGTACTCGGCGTGCGATCAATTGTGTAAATTGAGAGCCAAAATCAAGAATAAGTATTTGTTCGGTCATGGTAACATTTCTAAAATACAAAGTTAGAAGAAAATGGCTTTGTGTGCAAATTAGTTAAGGTAAATGGTCAACAGATGTTAGCCAGGTATTGAGCTAAGTAGTTGATTATAAGTGATTTTTAGCTAAAACTATCGTCGTGGCCCTTATTAAATTATTTCATATTCTGCTTAAAACTGGAAATATATAAACTGAGCCGGTTGGTCGAATACGCCCAAGATAAAAAACGCCATCATGAAAAGATAATAGAGTGTCCAGCGAACGGCAGTTGGATATGAGGCGATCATCTGGCGAATACTTTTATCTCTCTGTAGATAATGAATACACTCCATGAAGATAATCAAACCAATGGCTATCAAAAATTCAACTATTGTGAAGTTGAGAAACACATTTTCGGAAATGTATGCAAAAGTAAAAAAATCTTTCAAAGTGGGCATATTTGAAAATAAATGACTTACTAAGTGCCAACACTGACTTTGTTCGAGATAATTTCCTCTAAAAAATATCCAAGCAAATGCAACTAAACAAAATGTAGTGAAGGCTTGAAGTGATTTAAGTAGAAATGGGACTTTTTCTAAACCTGAAATTCTATTGAATACAGCACGTGGTTTTTGAGTAATTCGAGCAAAAATCAAATAAAATCCATGCAATGCCCCCCAGATTATAAAATTCCAATTGGCTCCATGCCATAAGCCACTCACTGCAAAAACAAAAAATTGATTGAAATATTGTCGAGTTTTTCCCACCCTGTTTCCACCTAGTGGAATATACAGGTAATCTCTGAACCAGGTAGAGAGTGAAATATGCCAACGACGCCAAAATTCAGATATACTTTTCGAAAAGTAAGGTCGATCGAAGTTTTTCATAAGTTTGAACCCCATCACCTCGGCTGTACCTAAAGCAATATCTGAATAACCCGAAAAATCACAATATATTTGAAAAGTAAAAAATATTGTGGCTACAATAATCGGAATTCCTTCGTATTCCATTGGGCTATTGTAAACCCTATCCGCGAATAAAGCGAGGCGGTCGGCAATGACCACTTTTTTGAAAAGCCCCCACGCCATTAGTTTTAATCCACTAGTAACTCTTTGATAATCAAAGGTTTTCTTTTCATAAAATTGGTGTAAAACATTTTGTGGCCTTTCGATTGGACCCGCAACTAATTGTGGGTAAAACATTACATACAGTGCATATAACCCAAATTGTTTCTCGGCTTGTTGATTTCCACGGTACACCTCAATCGTATAACTCATGGCTTGAAATGTGTGAAATGACAGACCAATAGGCAAAATAAAGTCTAATAATTTGAAATGAGCAATATTTGCCTGAGCTAAAGCAAAAATGGCAAAGTTTGTATACTTAAAAAATACCAAGACACCAATATTAGCAACCAGGCTTAAGATCAAAAATTGTTTGCGTTTTTTTCCAACTGCATTTTCGATCCAAATACCAGCAAAATAATCTATTACTATTGTAAAACCCAAAATCAAAAGGTACTCGGGTTTAAAGGCCATATAGAAGACACAACTAGCGGCCAATAGCCACCACCATCTGTGCTTATGCTTAAGCACAAAATAAATGATAGTAACAATTGGAAAAAACAATAAAAATTCAATTGAATTAAAAAGCATATGATCAGGAAAATGACGTGGGGTTCGACGCTATGATTATGAATAATACTACATGGATACTGCTATTCTTACTAAAGTTTAGTTTTATTCAACAACTCAATTATTTTTCTTGTGCGGATCTCACCACCTTTTTGAGTTAAATGATAAGCCATATCATGATAGAGTGAATCGGCAAAAACAAAATCTGATGGTTTTCCTAAAATTGGAAACCTCGCATAGGTTTGGTATTCTTTCTCAAATCTATCGATAATTGGTTTATCAAGCACATAATTTGAATGTGAATACGTAGGATAAACAAATACAACCTTTACACCCTTAGACTGCATTGATTCGTAAAACTCATTCATATCAGCAATTGCCTCTTTCAAACTTACTTTATCACTTAATATTGCTCTTGGAATAACTTTCATTGGTGGATTATTGAAGTGACTCACCAAATCGCCGTATTCATTAGTCGATTTTCTAAAAAATACACTCGTTGTATCTGAAACCTGATAGTTTAATTCCTTATTTTTTAGTAATCGCTCTAAGATATTTTTAAACCTATTGATTTTTAATTGAGAGGTTTCTCGAATCTGCTCAAAAATATCATCAAATTCTATCCAATCATTCGCCTTTGGAAAATAGCTTGCCATTAGTAACTGCTCACTTTTATTTCCTTTACTCTGAATAATGTATTCAAAACCCATAACTACAAGGTCTCCTTTCTTCATTGCTGGTAATAATTGTTTGAGCATAAATTTTGCACCATAAGCGTAATGGATAGCCATGTTTACCACTGGCTTATTGAGCGAATCGGCAATAAGTTTGCTATTAATTCCGTAAGCAAAATTAGAGCCTGCTATCAGAACGACTTTGGGTGAAGGTGTGCTTTGTAGTCGATGAATTTTATCAATAATAATGGCATTATACGAAGTCTCTGAATCGTGTTTTTTGTATGGATCAAAATAATAAAATGCTTCGATTGTTCCCCATGAAAGGATTGCCAACAACAAAGTCTTAATAAAAAACTGTTTTATATTCATATTTTTAAAGACAGAACCTATGCTCTAGCTTTCGCCTGATAAATCAAGTCGGTCTGTATTTTTTTTATCTTAGTATAAATTGATAGTTTTGTAAAAAATCAGCATCAGAAACTAATGAATTTACCTCGATTTATTGCCCAACGTATTCAGAAAACCACCTCCACTACTTTTACTTCGACGGTCACGAAAATAGGTATTTCGAGTATTGCTATTGGTTTGGCTGTAATGATTATATCGTTTAGTATATTAATTGGCTTTAAGCAAACCATCAGAGAAAAACTCTTTAGCCTTAGCTCACACATTCAAGTCAGCAAAATTACGTTGAATCAATCGTTTGAAGAAACGCCAATTACAATAAATACAAAATTTTATCAAAATTACAGAAAAAACCTTGAAATCAGGCACGTTCAAGCTGTTGCAAATAAAGCAGGCTTATTAAAATCTGCGGAAGAACATACGGGTATTGTGATAAAAGGGGTGGGAAGAGACTATGATTGGGGAAATTTCAAAGAAAATTTAATCGAAGGAAGAGCAATCAATTTTAAAGACACCACTTACTCAGACGAAATCATTATAAGCAAACAAATAGCTAATCAATTAAAAATTAAATTATCTGACAAGGCCAGAATTTATTTTATTCAAAATCCACCACGAATCAGACCTGTCAAGGTAGTTGGGATTTATGATACTGGCTTAGAAGAATTTGATAAAAATTTTATTCTCGGCGATATTGCTTTAGTTCAACGCATGAACGATTGGGATAAAAAAACTGCCGGACATTACGAAGTTTTTTTGAAAAACTTTGATCAATTAGATGTGGTAGCCAAACAAATTTTTGACGAGATAGATCAAGATATGCAATTGGTGAAGGTAACAGAAATGTTTCCGGCAATTTTCGACTGGCTAGGCCTTATGGATAGAAATATCATAGTCATAATCGCGTTGATTTTATTAGTAGCCAGTTTTAATATGATTTCGGTACTTTTGGTAATGATGATGGAACGTACCCCGATGATTGGAATGCTAAAAGCATTAGGTACTGATAATCTGAAAATCCGAAAAATTTTTATTTATAACGGCCTCATGATTATTCTCAAGGGAGTGATTTATGGTAATGTTATTGGTATTGGTTTTTGTTTTTTGCAGAAAACATTTAAAATTATCCCTCTTGATTCGGAAAGTTATTATATGAGTTATGTGCCGATTTCGATGGATTGGCTCACGATTTTGGTGCTCAATGTAATTACTGTTTTGTTGGTTTTGGCAGTTATTACAATTCCGACATTGGTGGTTTCACGCATGAAATTAATAGAGTCATTGAAGTTTAAGAGTTAAAGCCTCAATGAATCAATCGGCCGTTCTACAAAAAAAAGACTCCGAGATACCGAAGTCTTTTTTGTAGAAGCCTAAAATTTGATTGACTAACCCTATGCTTTTGCTCTTGTATTATCCTTAAAGACTATTATAAAAATTAATAACACAACCGCCGAAATTGCCGCTGGAACCATCCAAACGGATGTCCAATCGTGCGTACTTACTTCACCTACTTTGGTTGTGTATTTATCTAAAACTTTTCCTGACAGAATCGAACCAATCCCCATTCCGATGCCATAAGTTGCCAACGTGATTAAACCTTGTGCTGAGTTTTTGATTTTCTCACCAGCTTTATTATCCGTGTAAATTTGCCCTGTCACAAAGAAAAAGTCATAGCAAATACCGTGTAGAATTATGGCTAAATAAAGCATCCATTCTGATGAAACACCATCGCCATAACCAAAACACACAAATCTAATGATCCATGCAATAAGGCCAACAATTAGCATTTTCTTGATACCAAACTTGCTCAAAGCAAACGGAATCAAGAGCATAAAACCAACTTCAGAAACTTGCCCCAAAGACATTTTATTTTCAACATTCGTCATATTAGATTCTGTCAATGACAAATTGGCGTGGGCATAATAAAACGACAATGGAATACAAACCAAAATTGAACAAATAAAGAAGACCAAAAACGAACGGTCTTTGAAAAGTACAAAAGCATCGGTTCCGAGAATCTGACCAAACGATGTAGCTTTTGTTGCTTTGGGTGGGGTATTGGGCAAAGTGAAGGCAAAAATCGCCCAAGCAATTGAAGTAAACATGGCAATTTGGAAAATAGTTACTTTGTCGCCCACTCCATAGAAGCCAATAATATTTGTGATCACAATCCAAGCAATTGTACCCATTACCCGTATAGAAGGAAACTCTTTTTCGGGATTTTCCATCTGGTTCATGGCAATCGAACTTGATAAAGCTAAATTTGGTGCAAAAGTAAGCGTATAAGCTAAAATGTACCAAAAGAATGTATCAGGGTCTTGGTTTTGAATCAAGAAATACAAAATAACAGCACCTAAGATATTCAAAACGCCCATTACTTTTTGTGCTGAAAAAAAACGGTCAGCTACCATTCCCATAAAAAATGGAGCTACAATTGAAGCTATAGAAAATGTAGCATAAGCACTACCAATTTGGTCGCCAGTTGCGTGAAGTGTTGTAAAAAGGTACTTACCCATTTGTCCGTACCAAGCTCCCCACGTCGAAAACATGAGAAACATCATCAACATGAGTTTAATTCTGGTTGTAAGAGTCATATATTTTAGTGTTGTTTAAAAAATTGGCTTAGTTTATTTTATCTGATTACAAATTTGTTCCATCACCCAATTGGTTCGAGCGGCCGACTCTCCATTGCTGGGGCAAAGGCCAACACCATTCAATTCATTAATTATAGTTTGAATAAATGGTAGCTGAATATTTTGAGGAAAATCAAATTCAAATCGCATTGGTGATTGACCCTCTACTTCAAGTGTAACTGAATTATCGCCAAAACAAGGGAAAGAGATTTGTCCTTTACTTCCCACTATTTCAATCACCTCTTTCTCACTTATTTTATTTGTGGCAAATCCCCAAACTCCAGTTCCGATTATGCTATTCTCAAATACAAAATTACCCACAACTAAGTCGTCGCCAGCATAGCTATTTGTCTGATTCGCCGAAAACCCACTTGCTTTTTTTATTGGACCAAATAGAAAATCCAGAGCATCTAATTGGTGGCATGCCAAATCAAAAAAGTATCCGCCACCCGAAACCTCTGGATTCACCCGCCAATTATTCAAGTTTTGGTCTTTAGCCTCTACAGTTTTTTGTACAACAACATTAACAAAACGTACCTCACCAATGGCTTTTCTATCCAGTAGTTCTTTTATTTTTAAAAAATTTGGTAATGACCTACGGTAATAAGCCACGAAAAGAGGAACCTGTGCGGTCTTACAAACCTCTATCATTTTTAAACATTCTTCGTAAGTACGAGCCATTGGTTTTTCCACATACACTATCTTTCCAGCCTCGGCAACTTGCTTGACGTATTCGGCATGAGAGTTTGGTGGAGTGGCAATGTAAACTGCTTCGACCTCGGGATCGTTGATTAATTCGGAGGCATTTGAATACCATTTTTTTATGCCGTGTCTTTGAGCAAAATCTTTGGCTAGCTCGGGAGTTCGTCTCATAACTGCCACCAATTCCGACCCATTTATTTTCTTAAATGCTGGCCCACTTTTTACTTCACACACATCACCAGCTCCAATAATTCCCCATTTAATTGACTTGATATTATTCATATTTTTAAAATATTAGCCCCAAACCTTAGTTCCTTCGGTGCAGTTCTTACACATCTCAATTTCGGCACGGGCATTCGTTAATGATTTTCTAAACTCTTGATAAGGAGGGCTTTGCCAAACTTCATTAAATGTTTTTTGTTTTAAATCTCCCATTCTGTATTCGGCATCTTTATCGAAACAACATGGCACGACAAGGCCGTCCCACGTAACAACACACGAATGCCACATTTTCCAACAATTATCCAGCAATTTATTTTTGATTTGATACTTACCATTGTCTTTTTTTTCGTAACGGGCGTATTTCTCAATCGTCGGAATCAGTGGTGAACCGTCTTCATAATCATAAATCTGGGCGGTTTTAAAAGCGACTTCATCAACACCAATTTCCTTGGCCATTTTTCTTACGTCTTCAAGTTGATGTTCGTTGGGCTTTACCACTAAGAATTGAAAAATGATGTGCGGCGTTTTGGACTTTAAAACTTTTTTCCAGTGCACAATTTTTTTTGTCCCTTCAATAACTTTGTTCAAGTTTCCTCCAACACGATATTGCTCATAAACTTCTTGCGTTGTGCCATCAATCGAAATGATCATTCTGTCTAAACCCGACTCAATTGTTTGCTTTGCTGCAATATCGGTCAAATAATGGGCATTTGTTGAAGTTGCGGTGTATATACCTTTTTGTGAAGCATACTTCACTAAATCTAAAAATTTAGGGTGCAAATAAGGCTCGCCTTGGAAATAGAAAATCAAATACAGTAGAGTGTCGGAAAGTTCGTCAATGGTTTGTTTGAAAAGTTTTTCTGGGAGCATACCGGTTGGGCGTGTAAAGCTACGTAAACCACTCGGACACTCAGGACAACGAAGATTGCAAGAAGTTGTTGGTTCGATCGAAATAGCAATTGGTAAACCACGATGAATCGTTCGACCAAAAATTTTCGACTCAAGATAACTACTTACGTTTTTCAAGGCGTTCCAAGCTCGTGGCCAAGTCACCTTTGAAAAAAAATTAATACCATCTTGAAGATTGCGATTCATTTGAATAGATAAAAAATAAAACTGTAGATTATTGACAATTATATATCTCGAAACTGCATATAAATTTTCTTTAAACGCTCATCTTTTTCGTGAGTGATTATTTCTTTCATCAGAATTCTTACTTCTTTGAGTTCAGTTATCAAGCTAAGCGTTTGCATGCCGGCAAATCTTACATACCATTGAGTGTCATTTTGGGCTATTTGTGAAAGTAAAGGCAGACTTTTTAGTTGTATTTCTGGCGTTGACTTGACCAAGTATGTGCCGAATATACCCAATACTTGATATAAATCATTGCCTTTCATTTTGCTTAGATGATTTTGAAACCATTCAAATCGAAGTGGAGAAGCTTCTTCTGCAAAATAATTGGCTACTGCCGCAAAAATACTTGGATTGGTCGAGGTATCAAACTTTAAAACTAACTCAACGGCATCGGAGGGTTTGCTTGCCAATAAAGCTTCTATAGCTGCAGCTTGCACGGTATATGATGAATCATTTAATGCATTACGGAAAAGTTTATCATTTTGTGAATTCTGAAAGCCTTTCATTGCCAAAATGGCATCTGCTCTCACATACGAACGTTCGTCGTGTATGACTCGGTATTGCAATGCTCTTTCTACCTCTAAAAAATCTTCCCCATCATAATCAAAGAATTTTTGAATGGCAAATTGACGTACTCGCCAAAATTTATCTTTTGTGGCATCAATCAATAGTTTTCTGATTTTTTTTTCGGCTGGTGGATAATAAAATGTTGTATCGTCTTCGGGGATATAGGTTAGCGTTTCCAACACATTCAGTTTTGTGGCAATGTGTTCGGTGTTATAGAACTGATAAATAAGCTCATCTTGTGATTTTTGGTGTTCAATTTTTCCTACTAGAGTATTGTCAGGGTCAAGTAGGACCATTTTGGGGGCAGACTTTGATAAAAACTCAAAAGTTTGCTGCTTTTTATCAACAAGAATTTCGTGTAAGACTTGCTCATTATCCGACTTAACGAGCACTTTTATTGGTAAACGATAGATCGTTGAGTAAAGTGTATCTTGTATTTGTTGAACATTCAATTTCAGTTTACCATTCGCAAAATCATGTGAAACCTCAAGCACAGGATGCCCAGGTTTCTTGAACCACTGCTCGAAAAACCAATTCAAATCTTGACCAGTTACTCGCTCAAATACTAATCGTAAATCCTCTATTTCGGCAGTTTTAAAGGCGTATTGATTAAGATATTGTCTGAGAGCTTCAAAAAAAGCCTCATCACCCACTGTACTTCTGAGTAAATGTAAGATTCGTCCGCCTTTGGCATAAGAATGAGAATCAAACATATCTTCTTTGTCCAGATACCTAAATCGGATTAAAGGCTCCTGTTTTTCTTTGGCCTCATCAAAATATTGATTGAGTGCAATATGAGATACCAAGTCGGCTTCATCTTTTCCATATTTATGATTTGCCCATAAATACTCCGAATAATTGGCAAATGCTTCATTTAATGGCAAATTTGCCCATGATTCGCACGTAACTAGGTCTCCAAACCAATGGTGGAAAAGTTCGTGGGCAATAACCCCATCATCATTATCATCCACTAATTGGTGATTATCTTTTTGGATGAAATCGCCATGAACGGTAGCCGTAGTGTTTTCCATTGCCCCCGAAACATAATCACGAACCGCAATTTGGGCATATTTTTCCCATTGATATTTAACTCCCAAAAGCTTTTCGAAATAACGAATCATTTCGGGCGTTCGGCCATAAATGTTGAGTGCATATTTCTCGAATTTGGGTTCGATGTAATAACTCACCTCAAAATCTTTAAAATTTGGGTCAACTACTTTTTTGAAGTCTCCAACTGCAATCATTGATAAATACGGAGCAGCAGGTTTAGTTTGTTTCCAATAATCGGTGCGTGTTCCGTCAGAATTTTGTTTTGAAGCAATAAGTTTGCCGTTTGAAAGGGTGGTAAATTTTGAATCAACCGTCAGAAAAATCTCTTGGGTCATTTTCTGATTTGGCGAATCTATTGTTGGAAACCAACAAGAATTTGCCTCGGTTTCGCCTTGAGTCCAAATTTGTTGAGGTTTATCTGTTTCGTTGCCGAGTGGATTAATAAAATAAAGCCCTTTGTCGGCTGTAATTGCATCACTACCACCCGCTATTCTTTCATTAGGTTTGGCAGTATATTGAATCTGAATCGTTACGGTATCCTTTCGAGTATAAGTTTGGCCTAAATATATTTTCAAGGTATTTTTATCGTAGTCATATTTCAACGAATTTCCTTTTGATGTAACTTCTTGAATATCAAAGCTTTTTGCATCAAGACTAATCGAATTTTGAGAATAAAAATGAGGTTTAAAAGTTAGTGTTGCTTTTCCGTAGAGATACTGCTTTTTCCAATCTGGACTGATTTCAAGTTTTGTATGAATCAAATCGTGTTCGATTGATCTTGAAGCGTTGTACGGCCCCTGTGCGGGAACCACAACAATGTTTTCTTGAGCAAAAACGCAAAGAGTGAAAAAGAAAAATATAGCTGTTTGAAGAGATTTCATTGAATAAAGTAGGGCTTAAAAATTACTTTCGTCTTTTTTGATAATTGCCCGAAGTTTTTACGGGTTTTCGAAAATCATTGAAATAATGTTCTTTTACTCTTCTTAAAGCAAAGCCATCATCGAAGGCCTCAATGGTGTAGTCTCTCTTAAACTTAAAGTCATCTAAACTTGCATAGCCTCCTTTAAGTGTAAGGGTAAAAATATTGCTATCAGCATCAAAAATCCATGAAGTTTCTTCGGTATCGATGTCTAGGAAGTCAACACCTGCACAAAATTTTATCTTTGGATCACTTTCGTAGTCATACTCAATCGTACCATTATCCGATAAGTTTAACACTAAGTTATTGATAGTCAATTTAGATTCATGGTAAGGTGTTAGATAAATATCGCCTCTTTCTATCTTATTTCTGACCAAAATCCAACGTTTAGTTTTATCAAATAAAGCTTTATGGAGTTCTAAATAATTAATTTTAACAGGCGGTGTAACTGCCACTTCAATACTTTTAGTGTTTTCAGCAGAGGCTGTTATTTTTGCTTCGGTAATAGACGTATTTTTCACTACCGAATCTGTTTCTACCGACTCTATTGAGCTTGTGGCAACCAAAATTTTTGTAGTATCAACATTAACTTTTGGACTTTCGACCACAATTTTATTTTCAGCAACATCCTTATCAGCACTTGTAACGTTCGTTGTTATTGCAATTGGGTGAGTGGCTGTTTTATTTACTTGATTTACAACTACTGGCTTTTTTCTTAAATCCTCATAAAAAAACTGCTTGGATTTCATTAAAATATAGCCATCATGCACTTCGTCTATTTTATATTCACGTTGAAACTTAAAATCATCGAGTGTGATGTATCCAGCTTGTATGGTCAACGTAAGTATTTTAGTAAGCGTATCATACGCCCATGAACTTTCTTTGGTGTTGATATCAAGATACTTAATAGTAGGATTTTCGGCGTATTTTGAATTGGTTTCGTAATCGTAAACAATTTTTCCATTTTCACTGAAAGACAACACTAAAGTATTCAACTTAACTTTTGTCTTTTTATAGGAAGTCAAGAAAACTTCATTTTTTTCAATTTTGTTATTGACCAAAATCCAACGATTAGAGGCTTCCAAGAGCGGGTTTTGTTGAGCAATAACTTCAAGAAACGTCAGTAAGAAAACAGCAGTTATAATAAGTTTATTCATTTTGGGTTATTCAAAATTCGGGTATAGCGAATTATTCTCAATAGAAATCTAATTATATAAGACTTTAACGTAGGCAAGGCATGAAGCCCGACGTTGGTATCAATTCTTCGCAGCACGTTTTGCGGGCAAATACGAAGCCAAAAGTGTGATGATGATAATTGAAATGGCGGTCAGTACAAAATCGCTTAGTTGCATTTTGACAGGATAAGCATCAATAAATGAACTTTCAATTCCAATTTTTATGATGCCGAATTGTTCTTGGAGAAAACAAATCACTCCCCCTACAACAAGCCCCACAATTGCTCCAATAAACGAAACTAAGGCTCCTTCTGAATAAAAGATACGCTTTACCAAACTTTCATTTGCTCCCATTGCAAAAAGCGTTTTTAAATCTTGCTGTTTGTCAATGACGAGCATTGTAAGAGAGAAGAAAATGTTAAATGATGCAATACCAATAATAAACATCAATGCAATAAAAATAAACAGCTTCTCGATTTTGATTGCTCTAAACAATGAAGCATTTTGCTCATCTTGATTTTGCACCAAGAAATTTTCTCCTAAAATATTCTTTACTGCTGCTTGTATTTGAGCAATATCTGCTTCTGGTTTAGCCTGAATCTCAATTGCACTTCTTTTATCGCCATATTCAGTGAGCTGTTTAGCAACTTCAAGCGGAATATAAACAAAACTATCATGTTGCAATTGTTCTAACGAATACACACCAGAAATATTCAGTATCTCACGATTGATATTATCATCAGGATTTAACGAGTATGAATTTCGATTGCGAGGGTACCATAATTCTATTGGTTCAATGATATTTTGCAACGAAATATTCAATGCGGCATAAACGTTGCCACCGATAAAAGCATAATCAACGCTATCTTTGGAAAGTACAAAATTACCTTCAACCAACGATTTCTTTAATGGACTATGAGCTTGAAAGGTTTCATCAACGCCTTTTAGCGTAACAACCATTTGAGAGTTTTCATACTTTACCAAAGCATTATCTTGAATCACCTCGGTCACGTACCAGACATCTTTTAAAGCTTTTATCTTTGTAAGCTTTCCTTGATCAATCAAAAAGCTTTTCCCGTTTTTAGGCGAAACTTTTATGTCAGCATCAAAAGATTTAAAAATTTTACGATTTAAATCCTCCAAGCCGTTGAAAACTGACAAAACAATTACCAATGCCATTGTTCCGATGCCAATTCCGAGCATCGAAATAATAGAAATAAAATTAATGAAACTCTTTTTCTTCTTTGAAAAAAAATATCTTTTGGCAATTAGCAATGAAAGATTCACGAACTAACGAATATTAGTGGATTTTAATTTTATTCCTCACCTTCAACTGGAGCTGGCGGAATGACAATTCCCGCAAAAAGAGCATCCATTTTTTGAGCGTATTCGGCCGTATCATCAATATAAAATTGGAGATTTGGCACAATTCTTAATTGATGACGAACTCTTTCTCCCAATAAGTTTCTAATAACTTTTGTATTTTCACGAACAATCTGCAAAACACCTTCCCGGTCTTTTGCCAACAGAAAGCTCAAATAAACCCTTGCAATAGCCAAGTCTGGTGTGGTTTTCACATCTGTAATCGTAACAAATGCACCATCGAATAATTGCTTCAAATCTCGTTGAAAAATCTCTCCTAAATCTTTTTGTATCTGCTTTGCTACTTGTCTTTGTCTTTTCGATTCCATCATTACTAATAATTTTGAGTGATGGAATGAGTGAATGAGTGAATAGAAAAAATGAATACGCTCGAAATTCATTCTTTCATTCTACCATTCTATCATTCTATCATTAATTTTATGCAAATATCCGCAAATTTTCGGGTTAAATAAAGTAAAGTTTCATACATCAACTACTTTTTTCATAACTTTGTGTTGTAAACTAATCTTTCAAAGCCTTGTTAACATTTTTTAGGTTAAATTCTCTTTTTCATATTTTTTCACTGCTTTTGCTGGTCGTGATAATCAAGTTGCCATTTTTAGGGCAGAAACTCCCGATGCTCCTTCCCGAACTTGAATGGATGTTGGTCGGTGAAAAAATTCATGATGGTAAATTCTTATATAAAGAAGTTTGGACCAATGTTGGGCCTTTGGCATCGTTTCTTTATTGGGCGATTGATGTTTCGTTTGGACGTTCGCAATTTGTTTATGAGTTTATTGCTATTCTTATAACTTATTTTCAGGCACTATATTTTACTTTTGTTTGTAATACTCGCCAAACTTATCTCGAAAAAAATTACGCTCCTGGTCTCATCTATGTGCTTTTGATGAGTCTTTCGTTTGATATGAGTAAACTTTCTCCGATATTACTCTCAACAACATTCTTGCTTTTTGCATTCAATAAGCTCGTCAAACAAATGGAACGCCGCGAAGGGGTTTCGGATGAAGTATTTGAAGTTGGACTTTACATTGGTATAGCTTCTTTGTTTCACCAACCAACGATGGTCTTTATTTTTTGGAGCATTGCCAGCCTTGTTTTCTTTACAAATGCCAACCTACGTCAGCACTTTTTGGCAATTTTAGGCTTTGTATTGCCACTATTTTTGGCCGGACTTTATTTTTACTTTTATGATAGTCTCGACGAATTTAAGTACAATTGGTTTAATGGTATTTTCAAAATCAAACAATATAGTTTAGAGGACTTCAAAAGTGCCTTTATTGCGATTACCATTCCTTCGGCTTTGGCAGTTTTTGGTTTTCTGAGACAAACACAAGTAAGCCGTTATAATAGTTATCAGCAACGCACACAACAAATCATGCTCATTTGGGGTATTGCTTCATTATTGGCCTTGTTTTTATCTCCTAATGTTGCACCGATGCAATTCATTATTTTTGTGCCGTTTTTTGCCTATTTTATTACAGGATTTTTCTTCCATTTGAAAGGGGCTTTTTTGCCTGAATTACTTTTCACAACTCTGTTTCTTTTTATAGTATTTGTTCAATATCAAGGAGTTACACCATTTGTGGGCAATGGTTTTGAACAACTCGCCGATATGAGAGTGAAACCAAAAGAGATACCAGAGAGAATGAAAGGCCAGAAAATGCTCGTGATTGGCGAAAGGATTGATGAATATTCGTATGGTGAGTCAGCAACTTGCTACCTAAACTGGGAACTCTCAAAAATTGATTTAGAAAACCCTGATAACTACGAAAGTATCATTAATATTTTCGATAATTTCAAGAAAGATCCGCCTACAATTATTATTGATAAACAGAATGTGATTCCAAAGATTTTCAAGAGAATTCCAGCCTTAGCTTCTGATTATCAAGTAACTAAAGAAAAAGGTATTTATCAGAGGAAGTTTTAAAAAGGGTCTTATAATTAGTACATGAGTCAAATACAAAGTCCCGAACTAACATTACTTTAAATATTGAGATTTTTCAGTAAGGCCCCAAATACTCCAACATACCGGAATATTTGGGGTATTTTTATTTAAAATATTCTTTGTAAATGCCAAAAGGTTTGGAGTTTCAAAGTTGTGGAAGTCTGCTTGTCAAGCATTAGAACGAGAGATATTTTCAGATTTAGTTTGATTTGTCCGCTAGCAATTTGAATGAACAGCGGTTAGAGGGAAAAAAAGCAAATTTGTTGAGTTCGCGAAGTTAAACCTCTAAGGCAGAAGAGAGTTGCATAGATTTAATGACTATCCTTCCATTATTTTCATGAAGGAAGACTAGGAAGCTGCTTGGTAATCGGAAAAATTATTTTGTATAGAATAAAAATCGGGCCAAACGACTGCTAGCTGGGTGGGGACATTTACTGTGTCACTTCTGTTGATAAAGTTAAGTTAGTTAAAAACACTAGCTGCTTAATTTAATAATATCCTCTCTACCATTGATATGATTAGCTTGAAAACTAATTACACTGTAAACTAAATAAGTATAAGTTTTGATTTAGTACACTCCCCATCGGGGAGGGAGGGCCACGAAAAAAATGTTGTACTTACTTAAATTACAATGTACTATTGAGGTTGGCGATAAATTAAGTCATATTTAAATAAAAATATGTCAAAATTGAGCTTTCTAAGATTTAAAATTCTGTTGAAATAGAAAAAGGTTAAAACTATAATTAACTTTTATATAGTTCTAACCTTTCACCATTCTTGTTGAGACTTTAATTACTTATTTCACTTAGCCTCAGTTTATCTTTTGTATTGTTATTGGAAGATGTGGAGGATACATTATCGTTTGTATTGTATTCCTCTTTTTTTAATTTTAATCTTCTAATTTCTAAAAGATTTCCAACAACAAAATAGCAAATTAACAAAAATAAAATAAAAAAGCAGAGTTGGGTGTTACTGAAGTAACTTCTTGCAAAATATGTAATTCCTGTCAGAAAAACCGTGGTGAAATAGAGTGCAAATGATGCATATATATGTGATAAATTGTTATCAATCAGTAAGTGATGCATGTGCAAGCGGTCAGCTTTGAACGGAGATTTTCCACGTAAGATTCGAATCGAAAACACCCTGATTGTATCAAATATTGGAATAATCAAGATAACAATTGCGATGATTGGAGCACTCACAAATGAACTGTCAGCTTCCCATGCATGCATGACGTTTAAATGAATGAATTTAACGGCTAATACAGTGATAATGTAGCCTATAATTAATGAGCCTGTATCACCCATAAATATTTTTTGTGTTTGGGAGAAGTTGAATCGAAGAAAACCTATCAGCGACCCAGCCAAGCACAATGCCAAACATGCCAAAGAATAGTGGTGGTTTACTAAAAACCATAATCCAAAACCAGTACTTGCTATCATCGCGATGCCACCAGCGAGGCCATCAATTCCATCAATCAGATTGAATGCATTGATCATAGCAACGAAGATAAAAACTGTGAGTAAAATACTTATGATGTATGGAATATGATTGATACCAAATATACCAAATAGATCGGAAATACGTAAATCGCTACCGATAACAACAATTGCTGAAGCCAAAACTTGGACAATCATTTTCTTGGTAGGAGAGAGGGCATAGAGGTCATCTTTAATACCTAGGAAGAATAATATAACTGTTCCGGCAAATACCTTATGGATTAAAATACCTTCGTCACCAAAATTCCAAATCATGTATCCGATTAAAACCCCAGCAAAAATTGCTACCCCTCCGAATGTTGGAGTTGGGGTTTTGTGCGAACTCCGTTTGACAGGATTATCCATCAATCCTCGAAGTCCGCTAATATTTATAATCACAGGAATTGAACGCAAGTTGATTAACATTGCGATTATTGCTGAAATTAAGATTTGGATTTGCTTATCTGGGATAAGTGATTCAAATGTTGGAAACATCAGAACTTAGTTTAATGATATTTTACTTTGTTAGTAATTAGTATACAAAATAAATACTTTTTTCGATGTAAAATTTAAAAAGAGAAATCTTTTTAGAGATTTATTTATCTAAAGGTAATTTCTCTGTTTCTTATAAGTTGTGCTGGATTTCCTTGATAAATACAATAGGCGTCTAATGACTTATTAGCAACCGAGTTAACCGATAAAATAGAATGTGAATAACAAGTTACACCTCCACAAACAATTGATTTTGCTCCAATCCAAACTCCTTCTTCAAGAACTATATCTTTGATGATCAAATCAAATGTTGTTTTTTTATAATCATGATTTCCGGATAATAGCATGGCTCCTTGTGATAAGCAACAATTATCTCCTATTTTTACTTTTCCTAGGTTATCTATCCATAATTCTTCTCCCAACCATACATTATTACCGATTTCCAAATTCCATGGATATTTGATATTAATATTGGGTTTCAGCGTTACGTTATTACCAATTTTTGCACCAAAAATACGCAATAAACTTATTTTTATGGAAGCTGGAATTAGTAAATACGAGTTTATAAACAAAGCATTAACTACATACCAAAGTGCAGATATTATGAAGCCTCTAGTCAAATTTGAGTCTTTGTACCAATCATTATTGTATTTCGTTAAATCCGTTTTTTGCATTTGATAATTTTTATTTTGCGGTATTCAATGCTTATAGCTGTTTAATGATATCAGGAATGCTGTAGTTTTGCAATTAATAAACTACTTTTGGCTCTGCCTTCTTCTAATCTTTCTGACAAATAGGCTTTTGTGGCTTCAAAGTGCTTGCGATAACTCTCTTTATCTCCCATTTCAACGATATTTGCCCATTCATGTACGGCGGTATGAAATGCCAAATCTTCGCCCCTAATACTTTTATCGAATAAGGCTGCGTTAATGGTCTCCTCCAATAAATCTTCGTTCATGAACAAATATTCAGCCATGCCAACTCGTAATTTGAAGGGTGGAGTCTGACAAATAAGGCTTTTATAAGGATTAGTGCCTAGTCTATACCAAGTATCAACCATTGCCAGTAAACTTAAATGTGAATTTGGTTTATGTCCAAAATCTTGGTTGAGGCTAAATTCACTCATGATTTTGTCGTCTAGCATTAGCCTTTCATTCTTATCCTTAAATACATTATCTCGAGCAGTGTAAATCCGTTTTCTGAACTTTTTTTCGTTTTCCTCAATCATCAACTCGAAAAGGTCACTTTCAGCTTTTGCATAATTTCGCACGTCTCTTTTAGCATAAGGATTTTGTAATGCTAAACCTGAGTAAACATGAAACTTATAGCTGTAAATACGTAGGGTCATTAAAAGTTTTACATTGTCAAGCCCATTTGGTTGGGAGGTGTCTTCCCAAGGATAAACTTTACGATGCATGAAGGCCGTCCCGATGCTTTCAAAGCCTATGTGTGTAACGGCTTGAATATCGGCCATCATACGGTCATGGGCATGGTAATCTTCGAGCTGGTGGATTGTTGAACCTATTTTGCTGAGAATTTTTGTTGCATCAGAAAATGACGCATCGCTGGCCCGATGATTAATGAGAATAAGTGTTTGCCCAACGGGATTTACGGCCGGACCATAAAGTGCATGACAAGTAATGATTTGTGCATCTTTTGGTAAATGTTTTTCGAACGCCGCGATTTCTGGCGTTTTGACTGAGGTTTGCCCAGCCACAATTGCACCGTATTTGGTTGATGGACCACATTGGGCAACTACTTTTTCGATGTTTTCTGCTTCTACTGAGTAGAGAATAAAATCGCACAAACGAGAAATAGCGACTCCATCGGCAAGAATATGGATACCATCACTGCTTAGTTCTTTTTCAATAATGTCTCGATTTTGTGGAAGGTCACATCCATATACTTCGAATCCTGCCTTTGCCCAAATTCGAGCAAACATTTTGCCCATATCGCCTAAACCAATGACACCTATTTTCATACACGAATTTTAAAGCGGATTTCCGCTCATCTTTTGTTTCTACTAGATTGAATAATTAGCTGAAGAATTAAAAAATTAGACATTAATTATTTAATTTGTAATTTACAAAATAACAAAAAATAGCTCGTTTGCTCATTCACTAGTCTTAAATTATTTTATGCGTACTATATTGTTGCTGCTCATTTCGAATACATTCATGACATTTGCTTGGTATGGGCATCTGAAAAGACCCGAACTTCCGATTTGGAAAGCGATACTCATAAGTTGGGGAATTGCTTTTTTTGAGTACATATTTATGGTACCAGCCAATCGACTTGGCTATGGACAATTTAATGCCTTTCAGCTGAAGACAATTCAAGAAGCCATCACCTTGATTGTTTTTGTGGTTTTTGCGGTTTTATATCTTAAAGAACCTCTTAAATGGAATTATTTATTGGGTTTTGGTTTGATATTCTTGGCAGTTTGGGTTGTTTTTAAGAAATAATTTATTGTTCGAAAGCAGCTCTGATCGTGTCAAAAATTCTACCTAAGATACTAATGTCTTTTGTGATAACTTCGGCATTACCTTGCATTCCATGACGAAAAGATAATTTCTTTTTAGATGAGGTGGTCAGTCCGTTCGGTAAATTTACATAAACTTTGTAGACACTCTGACTACCGGAATTGGATGTTATCGTGGACGATACATCGGCAATTGAGGCTACTTTTCCTTTTAAAATACCGAACTCCTTTTTGCTAAAATTATCCAGTATGATGTTTACATCCTGGCCTTCAGCGATTTTTCCTGAGCCAGATGCCTCTAAAAATAGTTCTCCCACATAAGAACTCGAAAGAGAAGCGTTGGTATTTGCTGTTGGTGGTATGATGTTAGCTACTTCTTGATTTTCGTTGATATAAGAATTTTGTTTGATAAAACTAAGGTAGTTGACTTTTCCTCCAATTGTGGCTTTCAGTAGGTACGTTTGTTCCCAAATATTCAATTGATTAAGTAAATTTGTATAAGCATCAAGCAGTAGATTGTTTGAATTTAATTGTCGGTCTTTTTGCTCGAAATCAACCTCAATTTTTTGACTTTGTAAGGTGATTATTCGGTTCTGATTTTCATCGTAGCTTGATTTTGCTGCCTCCACCGCTTTTAATTTTTGAAAAACCTCATCTTGTTTTTGTTCTAATTGTTCGGTTGAGATACTACCAGCTTTGTGCAATGCTTTATATCGATTTTCATAATTTTTTTTCTGAAGATTATATTCACTCTCCAAGAGCTGTACTTGTCTCTTTAAGCGTTCTGAAATCTGACTATATTCTTCAATTTGTTGATTGATGCTCAATTTACGTAGCCCAGTATTTTGTTGTCTGATATTGAGTGATCCGATTTCTTTAATTTTCAGTAAAAAATTGTTGTAAGGAACTTGAAGTTCGCCTAATTGTAAATCATCTGTAAATTGTCTAAGAGAGTCTGGATTAAAGGAATTTGTGGAGCTACTTTTTATGAAATTTAGTTTTTGTTTTAATTTTAAAAAATCATTAAATTTAGTAGCACTTTTCAGATACCCTAACACTTCATCCTCTTTGACTATCGACTTATCTGGCACAATTAGTACAATATTTCCACTTGTTCGAGTCACAAGGGGTACGGGTGGGTTGTTGGATGTTATATTGATTTTTCCTTTTATTACGTCAGGATATTTTACAAAATAGCTCAGTATCAAGATAGTTGCCACAATACCAAAGATAACAGTTAGCCCCCAGCGGAGAGTCCAGCTTGGCATTTCGGAAAGTATTTCATCTACTTCCTCGCTGCGGCGTGGCATATTCAAGACACGAACAGGAGAGGGGCCGGAAGGTTGAATTTCGTTTGGCATAATTATCTTCAATATTTTTTTTCTAATTCTCCAGTTAGTCTGTAAAGTTCGATTTCATAACTTTTTAGAGAATACATTGATTCTAAATAGTTAAAATTTGATTGAACATATTCTAGTTGTATGGTTCGATACTCTAATGCATTAGAGAAACCGTTTTCTAATCTCCCTTTTACGAGTTGCAGACTACTATTTAAATTTTTTACCAATTGTTGATTAAGTTTAACCGCCTTCAACTGATTCTGATAGGCTGTGAAGGCACTGATGAGGTCAATTGAAAGTTCTTGTTTTAAAGCTCCCAATTGTAATTCTCCAATTTTGTTCAAAATAATGGCTTCATTGGTTGCTCTCTTTAATTCACCACCGTTGTAAATGGGAATCGAAGCTCGCAGCCCAATCGTGAAGTTAGAGATGTTTCCTCTGATCGGCGTATTCCCTTCGAATCGTGTGCTTGAATAACTTTTTCCAAATCTACTATTCAGACCAATGGTTGGATAACGCTGACTTTTAACCAAATCAATTTTGCTTTGATTCAATATTGTTTCTACCTGCTTTGCCAAGATTTCGTTATTTTGACTCATCATTTTATTGCGTAGTGTCTCAATATTAAACTCATCTTTTGCTATATCTAATTTTTCGGTCAGTATATAAGGTTTGGTTTTATCCGCACCTAAAGCCATATTTAATTTATTGAGTGCCACTTGATAGGTATTGTCTTGCTGGAGGTATGAAGAGGAATCAATTAAAAACGAGTTTTCGGCTCTTAGAACCTCAAAATTACTTGCTTTACCCAAGCTAAGCTGCAATTTTGTATCGATTAAACGAAGTTTTGATAAATTCTTGGTTTCTCTCAATACTTGACTTTTTTCTTTTTCTATGAGGGCTTTAAAATATGATTCGATGATTTCTTTTATAATATTGGCTTTTGTATTTTTTAATTGTTGCTCGTTTTCTTGACTTATATATTTCAACTGATTGGTCTTTATATTTCGTTGATTACCGTTGTATAGAGTATAGTTTGCATTAAAATCAGCATTAAGGCTGTTATCTCCGTAGATGCCTCTAATGAAATTTATTGGAGAATTGTTATTACTATATAGATTATTTTGACCAAGATCAAAGCTTACATTTGGAAAACGTTCGGTAACTCCCACACGTTGATTTAGTCTAGCAATTTCTAATTGTTTTTTTGAGATCTGTACTTGGAAATTATTCTGCAAGCCTATCCTGATTGCCTCTTCGAGTGTTAGTTGAGTTTGAGCCAAGACCGAATGGCTCATAATTAATAGTATTACAATTAATTTGTTCATTTAATGGTTTTAATTTCCTAATTCCAATTGATTTTTTACTAACTCATAATAAAACCCCTTTCGCTCAACTAAATCTTGATGTTTTCCTTCTTCTACAATTTCGCCATTGTGAAGCACAACAATATTATCTGCATTTCGCACAGTACTTAGTCGATGAGCAATTACCAAAACAGTTCTTCCTGCATAAAATTGATTTAAGTTTTCCATAATAAATTTTTCATTGTTGGCATCTAGTGCACTAGTTGCTTCGTCAAAAAATAAAAATGGTGGATTTTTATATATCGAGCGAGCAATTAAAATTCTTTGCTTCTGACCAACGCTCAATCCTTTGCCCTCACCACCAATCTTGGTTGCTAAACCAAGTGGTGAAGATTCAATTATATCAAAAATATTCGACGCATACACGGCATAATTAAGCCGATCTGGGTCAGTTATTTCATCACTACCGACGATATTCTTTTCAATCGTATCCGAAAAAATAAATCCATCTTGCATAACCACACCACATTGTTTTCGCCACCAGCTGGTATGATAATCTTGGAGTTTACGATTTCCGATAAAAATATTTCCACCAGTGGGCTCATAAAATTTTAGTAATAATTTCATGATTGTGGTTTTTCCACTTCCGCTGCTACCCACAAGAGCCGTAACTTTTCCCTCAGAGAGTACTAAATTTATATTTTTCAGAATTTGTGGTGAAGATGGACCGCCATAGCTGAAACTAAGGTTTTGGAATATGATATCGCGGTAGTAGGAAAACTGAGCAGTTCTTTGAACATCATCCGGATTTTCATCTTCTTTCTTATGTATCTCATTCAATCGATCAAGGCTTATTCGTGCATCTTGTGCCGAATGAACAAAATTGAGTAATGTGCCCAGTGGTGCATTAGCCTGACCAACAATACCTTGTATTGATAACATTGTTCCGAATGTAATATCGCCCTCAACAACACCTTTCGCTGCTAAAAAGGTGATGAGTATGTCTTTGAGATGAGTAATAAAAAAAGCTCCTGTTTCTTGGTATTGACTTAACTTGAGGTCTTCAATGCCAATTTTAAATAATCTTGCCTGAATATTCTCCCATCGCCATCGCTTTTGGTCCTCAATATTTTGAAGTTTAATTTCATTGATTCCCGTTACTAATTCTACCAAAGCACTTTGATTATCGGCAAGCCTGTCAAATCTTCGTAGATTTATACGTTTGCGATATTTCAGGAATATATATATCCACGCAAAGTACAGGATCATACTAACTACAAAAATAAGAAAAATTGGTAAACTGAAAATAGCGAGTAATATGCTGAATATCAGCATGTTGAATATCGAGAATATAACACTCAGCGAAGAACTCGTCAGAAAGTCTTGGATGATAGTATGATCATTGATTCTTTGGAGAATATCTCCTTGATTTCGGGTTTCAAAAAATGAAATCGGAAGACGCATGAGCTTTGCCAGAAAATCAGATATCAGCGAAATATTTACACGATTACTGATTAGCATCAAAATCCAGTTTTGGATAAAGTTTGATACCATTTGGCCAAAAAACAAAGCTAGTTGTCCGAATAAAATCAAGTATATGAAATTCATATCCTGATACTCAATGCCTCGGTCAACGACGGCCTGTGTTAAAAATGGAAAAATGAAAGATAGGATAGCTCCCAATATCATTCCTATTCCTATTTGAATAAAAAAACGCTTATATGGGCGTAAATAACTCCAAAAATAATTTAAAGTGAGGCCTTCTTGTTTATCATCTTCATTTTCATAGAACTTTTGTGTGGGCTCGAGTAAGAGTGCAATTCCTGGCGTATCAGCAGGATAAACACCACTGTGCCATGCTTCTAGAAAATCTTTGTGAGTATATTTTTCCAATCCTAGAGCAGGGTCGGCTACCATCACATGGGTTTTGGTAACTTCGTAGACAACCACAAAATGTCGCTGACGCCAAAATACAATACATGGTTTTGGAGCATCTTCTAATAGTATATTGAAAGGAATTTTAACTGCTTTTGTACGAAATCCAATAGCCTTTGCTCCATCGCTGATACCAGCTAATGAAACTCCTGTTTGTGTTATAAATGTTTTATCTCTAAGAAATTCTAAGGTAAAATTTTTACCATAAAACTTGGCAATCATTCGCAGGCAAGTGGGGCCGCAATCGACTGCATCAAGCTGACGGTAATGTGGGAAAACTTTTTTCACTCAGTAAACATTTTAATGATTTGGATTGATACCGTATTATAAAAGGCATGAAGGTTACATTGACCTAAAAATGTATCTGTATCATATAAAAACAAAAACTAAGCCAAGATGATCCACATGAAATCTGAAACAGATTGCAAGTTAGTTAAATGCACAATAAATTACAGCTAATAAAAAAAAGCACCTTCAAAGTTGAAAATGCTTTTATTACTATACTTATTAAAAAAAAATATCTTTGAAATCAAACTTTTAATAGATGGCAATTAACCGAATAAATTTTACTAAACTGCCTGTTATATCTACTAAATTGATTAATGCTTGCATTAAATGTTTGTCGAATTTCCAACTTGTGGTACACAGTTTTTTACAGGAGTTGTGTATGATGTTGGTGGGCAATAGGTTGGCTTTGGGGCACAGTAAGTTGGCTTTGGAGCACAATAAAGTGGCTTCGGAGCGTAAGAAATAAGTTTCGGAGCACAGAAATTCAAGCTAAAGCCGAATAAAAAAGTACCACCATCAACACTATTCATTTCACTGTTCGACATTTCGAATTGGTCAAAATTTTTCATTAAATTTGAAATTAAAGGTTATAAAAAAAGATTTCACTATATGTAATAAAAATAAACTAATTTTTATCGCTTAGAACTATTTGAGAGGTACTATGGCACAAAAATTGCATAGTTAAAATGAAGGAAACTTGATAGGCAAAATATGAAGTCATAGAAAGTATGAATTTCCATATATATAGAAATTCATACTTGTCATCAGATTCAACTCAAACAACATAATCTTTTAGGATTATGAGTTGCTCATTTTTACTTTTAAGGTTCACTCAATAATTATATCACTCAATAGTATAGATTATATGTGTTGTGTGTTCTTGGCACAATATTTGCAATTTAAAAGAAAAGGTCGAAATAGTTTACTGTGAAAAATAGTATTAATTCTTATCTCTTTTGGCACAATACTTGCTAGATTAGTAAGTATAATAGATATTGCTCTAATTTGTTCATTTAATTAAAATTTTTAAAAGATTTTAATTAAATGAACTTATATATTTATATATAGTGCAAAAATGGTACCATTTAATCATTTTTGCAAGTTTTTTTGTCTAAATTTATTTTATTCGACTATTAGTACGATATTCACTTCGATTTAATAAAAAAGGGTTTGCTATCAGCAAACCCTTTTTTATTAAATAAGTGAGAACTATTTTTCGCTAATTCCATATTTTTCAGCGTATTTTTTATAAAGTCTTTTTTGTTTATCATCGAGGTCAATTTTCTTCCCTCTGATAAATGCATAAACAACTTTGTTAGTTCGCATATCTAAAATATCGCCTTCTGAAACAGCAATAGTAGCAAGTTTACCAATTTCGATTGTGCCTACTTGTTTGTCAATACCCAAAATTTTCGCATTGTTGAGTGTAATCATTTTCAAAGCGTCTTCTTTATCCATGCCGAATGCAGCACTAGTGCCTGCTACAAATGGAAGATTACGAGTTTTGTAAAATTCTTCGGTATAGAACATTCCCGTTAAAATTCCAGCTTTCATTAATCGATTTGGAAGTTTGTATGGATTCCAAACGTCCTCGTCTGTTGTATTAGGTAAACGGTGGGTCGGCGAAACAATTACAGGGATATTGTTGGTCTTAAGGAAGTCTAATGCTAAATCTGCTTCTTCTCCGCCAACAATTACAATATTTTTTATTTTAAACTTTTGAGCCAACTGGCATGCTTCGATGATTTCCTTACCATAATTTGTTCGAATATAAAGTTTTTTTGAACCATCAAATAATCCTTTCATTGCTTCCAACTTTGCATTTTTAGGATTAGGGTTATTTATTTCGCTGTATGCTAATGCATCGGCTATAAAACTTTGTAATTCGTTTTTTTGCTCAATGTATTTTTCGTTCTTTTTCACCACAAACTTTGCTTCTTCAGCACTAAACTGACGTGCGATTAGTGTAGGGTAGGTGAGCCAAACGCCATCATCTTTTTTCAAAGCTGCATCTTCCCAGTTCCATCCGTCATATTCCATGATCGATGAAGTACCAGAAATGATTCCTCCTTCAGGTGTTGTTTGTCCAATCAATACACCATTACCACGTACTGTTGGAATAACCTCCGAGTCAGTGTTATGTGCAATCAATGAGCGTATATTTGGATTGAACTGACCAGTTTCGGCTTGATCAAAAGTAGATCGAACTGATCCGATTTCAATTAAACCTAACAAAGCGGCAGGAGCAATTATACCGGGATAGACCGATTTTCCCGCGATATTTATAACCTCGGTTGTGTTTTTATCAAAGCTGGTATTAGCGTCGCCTATGGCAGTAATAATGCCTTTGTCAAACACAACCACTCCATTTTGAATAATTTTACCATCACCAACGTGAATTGTTCCACCAACCAAAGCAATTGGTTTTGATTGAGCAGGTGCAGGTGCCGGATTTTGAGCAAAAACATTAATACAAATTAGTAAAATGCTGAGAAGTGATAATTGTTTTTTCATTCGGTAGGTTTTAGTTTGATGAACAAATTTTGTCAAAAATAAAATTAATTCCAAATCTCATTTTCAAATAGCAAATTATTCTTTACAAGTGCAATGATCGGATAATTATTAAAAAAACTTATTTTTAGTCTTTCTTTGTAATTTAGATATTTGAAATTGAAATTATGAGCAAATTATACACAAATTTAGCAAATGTTTATCATGAAATATATCAAACCCTATTTGATTACGACCAAGAGTTCAAGTTTTATGATAAACATTTACAGGCAAACCAAATTAGATCAGTTTTGGAGATAGGCTGTGGAACCGGAAATTTGGCAAAAAAGATTGTTGCAGCAGGATATGATTATTTAGGTGTTGATTTATTTGATGAAATGCTAACGATTGCACGCATCACCGCTCCAACGGCTAAATTTTGTCGAGCTGATGTAAGAGATCTTAGTTTTGACAAAAAGTTTGATTGTGCCATAATAACGGGGCGAACGATTAGCTATCTTATTAAAAATGAGGATATTCAAAGTGCTTTGATTTGTCTCAATCAATCATTGAACACCAATGGAATTTTAATGTTTGATGCGATTGATGCATTTAGGTTGTTTAACGATTTTGAATCAGATAAACTAGATACATTAACTGCAAGCTTTGGGAATAATCACTATAAAAGATTAAGTAAAAGTAAAAAAAATCTTACTTATGGCTGGACCTGGGATTGGGAATCTGAATATTTTATAAAAAATGAATTAGAGATTTATCAAAAAATTGGAGAAGATTTTTCAACCTTAAGGGCATTTCTTAAAGAAGAATTGTCTCTATTTTTAAGATTAGCTGGTTTTGAATTAGTCGAAATATTACCAAAGAAATCTTATGCATGGGATGATAACTTTTATATTGCAAGAAAAATATGGAGATGAAAATTAGAAAATTTGAAAATAGCACCGATGCTGAATTTGTTTGGGAGATAATTAATCTAGTTATTTCTAAAGGTGATACTTTGGTTTTTTTTCCTGATTCATCTCAAGAAAAAATGATGAAATATTGGAATGATACTGATAAGTACACTTATGTTTGCGAAATTGAAAATCAGATTGTGGGTATATTTTATATTAAACAAAATCAACCAGATTTAGGAGCACATGTGGCAAATGCTGGGTATTTAGTACATCCAAATCATCGAAAAAAAGGAATTGCGGAGTTTATGTGTCGATATTCGTTAGAAGAAGCTCGTGGGTTAGGTTTTTTGGCTATGCAGTTTAATATCGTAATTAGCACAAATGAGGTAGCTGTACGGGTTTGGCAAAAATGTGGTTTTGAGATTGTTGGTAGGCTTTCGAAAGCTTTTAAACACCAAGAATTCGGATTGGTAGATGCATTAGTAATGTACCAGTGGCTGTAATTTGAACCAATTTTAAACGCAAACGCCACTGAATATGAAATTTCAGTGGCGTTTGCAAAAGAAAGAAAATTTAGAATCTAAAATTCAAGTTAGCTGCAAAGGTTGTTCCTAATTGGCTAAAATGAGAGCCATCATACGTAACATTTGAGTAGCGTCCGTTGAAAGTAATTAAGTTTATATTATTAAAGACTTGTTTTGCATCCTTCAATACGGCCTCACCAGCTGCATTTAGAGCCACTAAATTCCATTTAGGCATCACATTTAGTATGTTATTGATATTTAAACCTAATGTTACACTCTTACCAATTTGGAAGTTGGCTCCTAAATCTGTTACAACCTTCGGTTCGAATACCGTCTTTAAGTTTGAATTCAAACCATTTTGACGAAATGTTGTTGGGCCAAATAAAGTGTTATTTAGATTAAAATTCATTTTGCCAACTACATAATCAACACCTAAAATTGCTTTGTATCTAGGGCGTGAGGTAAGCAATAAAGCTTCTTGTGTAGCATCAATGATTGATTGTCCAGCAGATTTAATAAGAGAAGGGGTCAAAGCTTCTCCAACCTTTTCATTTTTTATCGTGTAATTTCCAGCCAGGTTAAAAGCTAACTTACCTTTTCCTAATACTACATTTTTGTAGTTGGCTACAAAATCTAAACCTTGTGTGATGGTATTCATACCATTAACAAAGAAACTTACAGCCACGATTCCGTTATCAGCTAAGATTTTGTTTAAAGCTGCCGCCTGTGGGCCACTTCCGGCTGCAATTTCAGAGCTTAGAATGATTCTATTGTCTACTCTAATACTATAAAAGTCTAATGTAGCACTAAAGTTTTTATTCGGATTTAGTCCCAAACCGGCAGTAAAGTTTACAGAATTCTCAGCTTTTAATTTTGGAACTCCCAACAAAAAAGCTTGAGGGCTATAATTGTTTACGATACCTTTTGTCTGAATACCTTGGCCAGGTACAAAACTTGCTTGTGCGAGTTGTAAATTACTTTGAGCCATTGATGGGGCTCTGAAACCTGTAGATATTGATGCTCTAAGCGTAACTTTATCGTCAGCGAATTTATAGCGAGAACTTATTTTCCACACGAATGCATTTCCGAAATCGCTATATTTCTCAACACGTGCAGTTCCATCAATTAAAAAGTCTTTTGTGATATCAAATCCCAAACCAACGTATCCTCCGAAGTTATATCTAGTTGATGTTTTAGCATTGGCAGCACTAGTACCTGGGAATGAATCTGCACCAGGGGCAGTAGCATACGAAGCTGTGTCGCCTGCGATAATCGTGAAGTTTTCTGCTCTAAATTCAGTACCGAGAGAAAGATTAACTCTTTCACTTAATGATTTTGATAAGTCGATATTTCCAACATTGTGGCTGAAAGAATAACCACCCGGCTTAAATTGGATTGGACTATTTTTACCTAATCCACGGTTTACTGAGTTACTTACAGTATAAACTTGCTTGTTTCCACCAGTTGTAAAACTAACATCGGATTTCCAACCATTTTTTTCAGAACGTACACCCAAGGTTGCATTGTAATCATTTAGATCACCTTCGAAAGTAGGTACATAGCCTAGGTATGGGCTACCTGCTGGCGTTAATAAGCCAAAATCGGTTGGTCTCCAATATGGTGTACGATAGTTAGCAAAACTATTTACTTTTTTGAATACATATGCACCAGTGTAATATAATTCAGTGTTTTCAGTCAGACCAAAACCACCATTCACTGCAAATTTGGCAGCTGCAGTTTCGGGAGCACCATTAATATTGCCAGCATCCGGCTTTAATTTTAAAAATGCTTGTACCTGTGAAAGCGGAGCACCAAACCCTAAATTATCATCAGCTTCTGCTTCGGCACTTACTATACCAGGTCGATTTGCTTGTCCAACATGTGATAATGCTACAGTATAATTGATATAGCTATTTTTACCAAAGTTAGCACCATTATTGAGAGTAAGACCTACAACTCCGCCATCACCTTTGTGTGTGATTCCGGTATTTAATGTTACTGAGCCATATTCAAATTTGTCTTTTAAGATAATGTTCATTACCCCGGCAATCGCATCTGAGCCATATTGAGCCGAAGCACCATCACGAAGGATCTCCACTCTTTTGATAGCCTCAGTTGGAATGGCCGAGATATCTGCACCACTTTCTCCGCGTCCTGGTGATGTCTGAATATATGTTAATGCACTTGAGTTTTTGCGTTTGCCATTGATGAGAATCAAAGTACGGCTTGGTCCCATATTTCTGATTTCATAAGGGTCAAGTAAAGATGTTGCGTCATTTACTGGTGTTTGCACTGTATTAAATGAAGGTACGCGGTACTGCAAAGCTTTATCGAACGTTGGCTGACCAGTACTTCTCAAATCGTTGGTTGAAACAATATCGATCGGAAGAGGAGTATCAGTTAATGTTCGTTTTGAATTTCTGCTACCTACCGAAATAACAACTTCATCAAGTGAGGTTGCTGCATCTTTCAATGTTACATTTACATCTCCTGATGCTGGTACAGCGACACTTTGAGTTTCATAGCCAATAGCCGTTATTTCAAGCATGGCATCTACGGCAACTGCGTCAAGCTTAAAAGCTCCATTGCCATCTGTTGAAGTACCTTTAGTAGTGCCTTTGATTTTTACACCAGCTCCCGGAATACCAGAGCCTGAGGCATCTTTTACGGACCCATTAACCGTCCGAGTTTGTGCGTAGAGTGTTGTGCTTAGGAAAAGCAAGCTCACTAACACTGAGTAAGTGAAACGATTCATCATAAATTAAAAGTGTTTATTTGGTTTTTGTTTAGATTAACAGTCGCGAAGTTAACCTCAAAGTATTTTAAAATGCAAATATTCGGAATAAAATTTTACATAAATTAAAAAGTGCAAAATAAAACTACTGTCATTTGAATAGATACTTTATTAAAGTGGATGTTATTTTAAATTTAATTAATAAATATCTCCTTACGATTGGTTAAAATTTAAAAAATGAGGTATTGAAATTTTGAATATGTTGTGAGTGATTAAGCAAAAAAAAAGGCCTTGAAAATTTCAAGACCTTTAATTTGATATGGCAAAAATTACTCAGTACCATGAAATAAATTAGCTCCAAATACACGCCCTCCAGAAGCACAACGGCTACATTCTTCGGTATCGCCCATTTCAAGAATTGTATCGCAGTGAATGTGCTGATTTCTTCTTGGCATAGCTCTTTGAGTTGGGTTGCCAGAGGCTTTTTCGGCAAGCATTTTCAACATGATTCTGTTACGTTCTTTAGCCACACTTTCACGCATTTGTTCGTCTTTTTCAATGTCGAAATAAACTGTTCCGTCAATGATTGTTTTTTCAGGACGAGCATAAATTGAAAGTGGATTATTATTCCATAAAACCACATCGGCATCTTTACCTACTTTGATACTTCCAAGACGGTTGTCCAAATGAAGCATTTTGGCTGGGTTTAATGTTACCATTTTCCAGGCTTCTTCTTCAGACATTCCTCCATAAAGTACAGTTTTTGCTGCTTCTTGATTCAAACGACGTGCCATTTCGGCATCATCTGAGTTAATCGCGGTTGTTACACCAACTTTCGTTAAGATAGCAGCATTATGAGGAATCGCTTCTTTAACTTCCATTTTATAGGCCCACCAGTCAGAGAATGTTGAGGCATTTACACCATGAGTTTTCATCTTATCGGCAACTTTGTAGCCTTCCAAAATATGGGTGTAGGTGTTAATATTGAAGTTGAAAGATTCTGCTACTTTCATCAACATATTGATTTCAGACTGCACGTATGAGTGACAAGTGATGAAACGCTTTTTATTAAGAATCTCTACCAAAGCATCTAATTCAATATCACGGCGGGGAGGAGTTACACCCGTTTTGTTGGCAAGGGCATTGTAATCTTTCCATGCTTTTTCGTATTCTTTTGCACGTTGGAAGGCATCTGTGTAAACTTGTTCTACACCCATACGTGTTTGCGGGAAACGACCAGACGGAGATGGGTTATTGCCATTTTTTACGTTTTCACCTAAAGCGAATTTAATAAAACCATCGGCACCTTTGATGAGTAAGTTATTCGGATTTTCGCCCCATTTTAATTTAATCAAGGCTGACTGACCGCCGATACAGTCAGCAGAACCGTGTAATAATTGTGAAGAGGTAACACCTCCAGCCAATTGTCGATAAATATTGATGTCTTCTGAGTTTACAGCATCTTCTTGACGAACTTCCGATGAAACGGTTTGTACTTCATTGATTGAAAATAATGCAATGTGCGAGTGTTCGTCAAAAATACCATTGGTTAGATGTTTGCCTGTTCCATCAATTGTTTTTGCACCCGCTGGAGCTGTAAGGTTTTTACCAACTTGTGCAATTTTACCGTTTTGTAATAAAACATCAGTATTTGCCACGATTCCTTCTTTTTCGTTGGTCCAAACAGTAGCGTTTTTAATCAGCATGGTTTCTTGCTGAGGTTTTTGTTCGCTTCCGTATGCTGTGAAGGGATACAAAACTTTTCCAAATTGTGGAATTTTTGCTTTTGCTGTATCTTTTTTGGCAACTTCGGCTTTTGGAGCTTCTTTGAAGATTGCCTCCCATTTCACTTGTTTTCCATCACCTAAAATTGCTTCACCTTTGAAGTTTTTTCCATCATAATATCCGCTTAATCGAGCCTCGTTGGCATCTTTTTTATCAAGCTTTGTTGTAATTGTCAATAAATCACTGATACGGCTAACTTTTGGAGTTGTTTTTACGGTATCGTTGGCAACAAACTGATAATCAGGTTTATCTATCTTTCCTGTGATATTGAATTTAAAATTAGTTTTATCATCAATTTTCAAGTCATAATTTCCTCTAATATCGGTTACGTTCATATCACTTAGAATATAACGTTTTCCTTGAATCCAGTTTTCGTAGATTACATTATCTTTATTGAAAAGGCTTTCAGAAGTAATGATAAAATTGGCTAACATTCCTTTTTTCAAACTTCCCACCATGTTATCAACTTTCAATAATTTTGCAGGTGTTGAAGTGAGGGCTTCTAGTGCTTTGTTTTCTGGCAAGCCGTATTCGATTGCTTTACGGATATTTGCCCAAAATTCAGTTTTATTTCTCAAACCCGAAGTAGTCAAAGCGAAGTTAATTCCAGCTTTAGATAACAAACCTGCGTTAGCTGGAGCCATTTCCCAGTGCTTCATTTCGTTGAGAGCAACCATCGACGCATCGAAAGGGTCTTCCACATCATAAGCAGTTGGGAAATTTAGTGGTAAAATCAACGAGCTATTAATAGCCTTGATTTCATCGATTCTTTGATACTCATCGCCCGCACCTTTTATTATGTATTGAACGCCAAACTCTTTGCCTATTTTGTCAGCACGTAAAACCGCCAGTTTATCAGTTGCTTCATAAATTTGTGGCAAAGACTGCATTTCGTTGAAAGCATCTAACGAAAGATTACGCTCTTGTGCTTTGCCGCCTTTTTTATACCATTCGGCATCGTAGTAAGTTTGGCGAAGCAATGCCACCGAACCCATCAACGAAACAGGGTAGGTTTGGGTTGAAGAACCTTTATTGAGTGAGTAATGAGCAGATGCCTTTCCTTTCAATAATACATCGTTTTCTTTTTCGGATGCGAACGATACAAATGCCGAAGTTCCACGCACGATACCGTCGGCGATGTGAACTGCTGCACTTCCGAAGCCAATTTTTCGCATTTCTTCGGCTTTAGCTGTGTTTACTTTAAACTCGGCAGTAGCATCTACTTCTGGTTTTACTGCTTGATTCCAATCGAAAGCACCTTTCTTATTACTTTCAAGCTGAGGAGCTCCACCAAAACCACGACCACCAGCAGGGCGTTGGATTTCTGGCATTCCGTAGTCAGAGTAGATATCAATCAACGAAGGATAAATTCTTTTGCCTTTGAGGTCATATACAACTGTTCCGGCTGGTACTTGTAGGTCTTTGCCGACTGATTCGATATAACCATTTTTGATGTAAATCATGGCATTATCAAGCACAGTCTGTGCATCGACTACGATTGTGGCATTTTTGAAGGCATATTGACCAGGACGCTCATCGTACACTCCATTTCGTTGGAATGTGACTTGCGAAAAAACAGAGCCAGAGATAAATAATACAATAAATAAAGTAAGAAGTTTTCTCATGGAGTAGGTTTAAGATGTTTGATGAATGAATGATATTGCGAAATTGACAATTTTTACCCAATAAACAAAACTATTGGTATTTTTGTGTTGAGAATAGCCGAATTAACTAAATGCAATAGCATAAGACGGATTTTAATCGACAAAAGTTTAAGTATATTTTGAAGTTTGAACCGAACTGAATGAACTAAAACAAGTTTTGGTTAGTAGGTTAGGATAGAGGGAAATAATTGTATGCAAGTGAAATCGAATAGAGCTGAGAGTATAAAAAAAGTCAATGAATATGCAGTAAATGGTGTTCCATTTTTGCTTATTAGCGATTTTGAAGGGAAAAATGCGATCGTGCAACCACTCAACGAATTAGATAGTGATGCATTGAAATATTGTATAAATGGTAAAACAAACCATTCAAATACCCAAACCGAAGTCAATGCAGTTCGGCTCTCAAGAATGCCAATTGCATTTGAAAGATATAAGGTAGCATTTGATTGGGTTCAACAAAATATTTTACTCGGAAATAGCTTTCTGACAAATCTTACCTGCGAAACACCAATCGAGTTGACGCTAAGTTTGTTAGAAGTTTTTGAGCGAAGCGATGCCCGATATAAGATTTATTTGAAAGAACAGTTTGTGTGTTTTTCACCCGAAATTTTTGTTAAAATTGATGAGGTGGGCAGAATCTCCTCATTTCCAATGAAAGGAACGATTGATGCAAGTATTGAAAATGCCGAAGAAATTATCTTAGCTGATAAGAAAGAATTTTATGAGCATACCACAATCGTTGATTTAATCAGAAACGATATCAGTAAAGTTGCAAACAAAGTTTGGGTCGAAAAATTTAGGTACATTGATAAGATTCAGACAAGCGAGAATCGAGATTTATTACAGGTGAGTTCAGAAGTAAGTGGCTTATTATCAGGTAATTGGAGGGATTGTTTAGGTGATGTTATTTTCTCACTTTTACCTGCTGGGTCGATTTCGGGAGCCCCGAAAGACAAAACTTTACAGATTATTAATGCTGCTGAAAAGTACACCTATTTAACTAAATCTGGACGAGGTTACTACACAGGAATTTGTGGTCTATTTGATGGAAAAACATTCGATTCGGGTGTAATGATTCGATTTATTCAAAAGACAGAGAAAGGCTTAGTTTACAAAAGTGGTGGTGGAATTACGGCGAGAAGCCATGCCGAAAGTGAATACCAAGAAATGATTCAAAAAATATATGTCCCTATTGTTTGAGACCATCAAATGCCAAAATCGGCAGTTACACAATTTACACTACCACAATTATCGTGTGAGGTGGTCGCTCGAAAATTTGCTGGGTATTACAGATGATTTTGATTTTGAAAATACTATCGAAATTCCAGATTGGGTAGGCGAGGGGCTGTATCGTTGTCGAGTAAGTTACGGCGAAAAGATTAGTAAAGTTGAGTTTTTTGAGTACGAATTCAAACATCCGAAAGTTATTCAAATAGATAATTATCAGTCTTTTAAGTACGATTTTAAATACGAAGATAGAAACGGATTTCAGAATTTGCTAAAACTTCATCCGCAAGCTGATGATGTGATTATCGCACAGAATGGCCTACTTACTGATGCGACTTATGCCAATTTAGCTTTCTTTGATGGCACAAAATGGTTTACTCCTAACACATATCTGCTTTTGGGTACTAAACGAGCATATTTGCTTGATAATCAGTTGCTTACAGAAGAGGCGATTGCAGTCAAAGATTTGAAAAAATTTAAAAGAATTGCACTCATCAACGCCATGCGAGATTTAGATTTGAGTTATGAATTTGAAGTGAACAATAATATTATTCTGATAAAATGACGATTCATAAAAATATCATCATCGGTGCTGGGCCGTCTGGACTCTCAATTGCAGGACGATTAAGTCAGTTGAAAATTCCGTTTATTCTTTTAGAAAAATCAGAGAATGTAGGTAACGAATGGAGAAATCATTACGACCGACTTCGCTTACATACCGACAAGGCTCATTCGGCATTGCCGCATTGGCCATTTCCTGCTGACTACCCAACATTTGTGCCGAAAGAGCAATATATTCAATACCTTGAAAATTATATTGAGCATTTCAAAATACAACCAATATATAAGCAAGAAGTAATTGATATTCAGAAAAAAGAAAAAATTTGGCACGTACAGACCCAAACCAATGAGTTTTTGGCTGAAAACGTAATAGTTTCGACCGGTTATAATCGTGTACCGAAGATTCCACATTTTATCAATGATGCCTTATTTACTGGCGAAATCATTCATTCCAATCAGTATAAAAACGGAAAATGTTATGCAGGAAAAAATGTTTTGGTTGTGGGTTATGGAAATTCTGGAGCTGAAATAGCACTTGATTTATACGAAAGTGGAGCAAATACTTTTGTTTCGATTCGTAATCCAGTGAATATCGTAAACCGAGAGTTTTTAGGTCGTTCAACGCAGGGGATGGCAATTTTTTTGTCAAAATTTGGTAATTCATTTTATGACTTTATCTCAAAAATATTCAAGCGAATATCAACGGGTTCGTTAAAAGATACTGGTATTCCTATTTCTCCGCTTGCACCTTCCGAACAACTACGTAAGCAAGGTAAAGTACCCGTAATTGATGTTGGAACATTACAGCAAATCAAAGACAAAAATATTTTGGTATTGCCTGATATACAGGAGTTTACGAGCGACTCTGTGATTTTTAGAGATGGGCAAAGTATCCAGATAGATGTAGTTTTGTTAGCAACGGGTTACCATGCACATTTGGAAACATTTATAAAGAACGTCGGCCCACTACTCAACGAGCGAGCTTATCCGAAAGATATGTGGAATGATTCGGAGCCGTATCGGGGCTTATATTTTTTAGGATTCAATTTACCACTAACTGGTATTTTAAGAGATATTAATTTGAGTTCGGCTAAAATTGCCGAAAAACTGGCAATTTCTTGATTAAAAATAAATCTTGTAATTAGGTTTTCATTGGCATGATATTGGCTTTAGTTTTTACTAAAACGATATCATCTTATAAAACTAGCACGATTATGCAATTGAAGAATCTTTTACCTGCCCTGATATTAACAGCCATGATTGGCCAATCTACTTTCGCACGTGATGCTGACCGTCCAGAAATTAAATATTCTAATAAAAGATTTGAAGTAAAAGTACCTGAGAAAAAAGTTAAGACTTTAGAAGTTGAAATCAGAGATGTACACGATAATTTGGTTTATGGAACAAGGTATTATAATGTAAGTAACTTCGAAAAAATATATAACATTAGTCAATTACCGAAAGGTAAGTATTTTGTGAAAATTGTATCAGATGGGAGTGTTTATCAAGATGTAATTAAAGTAAAACGTAGAAATATCTAGGATTTTGATAGATGATAAGGCCCAAAATGAAAATTTTCGGCCTTATTTTTTTGTTATTAATTAAAAACCCCTCACGTATTACATGAAGGGTTTATTGATTTAACCTATGATGAAAAAAAAGATTTTTTAAGGCAACGAGAACGCAACGTATTGATTGCCTTTTTTTGTCGCGAGTTTAGTACCTCCGCACGCAATTACAACATATTGTTTGCCATTTACTTGATAGGTAGATGGAGTAGCAAATCCAGCGGCGGGAAGTTGGGTCTCCCACAGTATCTTCCCAGTTTTTTTATCAAAAGCTCTAAACATCCCGTCTTTAGTTGCTGCAATAAAAAGTAAGCCGCTTGCTGTTACTACCGGGCCACCGTAATTTTCAACGCCAGTATTGTCAATTCCTTTTTCTTTTAACTTCTCCTCATAACCAAACGGGATTTTCCACAAAAATTCTCCAGTATTTAAATTAATCGCACTCATTGTTCCCCATGGTGGCGAAATGGCTGGTAGTCCTCTATTATCTAAAAATTTATTATAACCAGTGCTTTTGAAACGTAAATATACGGGTTTTGAAACAGTTGTGCTTGATCCTACTTCTTTTTTTTCATCACCGTGCAAAAATGATACAATCGCTTGCTTTTCGGCAGAGGAAAGTGTCGTAAAACCTGGCATCATTCCTTTGCCATTACTTATGATATTTGATAAGAATGCTTTATCTCTTTTTTTATGAATATCAATCAATGATGGGTAATTTGATTTTGGATTTCCTTTTCGGTCAGTGCCATGGCAAGTCGTACAATACGATTGGTAGAGTTTTTCTCCATTACTCAAATTGGCCGTTTTATCTTCTTTTGGCGTTTCAACCATTGTCTGAATCCACGCCATTTCATTCGCATTTACATAAAGAACACCTTCGGGGTCAGCGGCAGCACCTCCCCACTCGGCACCACCATCATAGCCTGGAAGAATTACTGTTCCTTCTTTTGTGCCTGGGTGATAGAGTGCAGTCTTATATTTCCTAAAATTCTGTAAGAGTTCTTGTCGATTTTCTGCATAAGGGCTAATATCGTTTTCGGTCAAACTATTCGACTGGCGTGCAAATGGAGCAGGTTTGGTCGGTATTGGCTGGGTTGGCCAAGTAGTTTCGCCCGCTACTGCCGATTGTGGAACTGGCATTTCTTTAATCGGAAAAATTGGTTTTCCCGAAACTCTATCAAAAACAAAAACATAGCCTTGCTTTGTTACTTGGGCCACAACATCAATCTTCTTACCATATCGAGTAATTGTCATTAAATTAGGTGGAGCTGGTAAATCTCTATCCCAAATATCGTGATGGGTAGTTTGAAAGTGCCACAAACGTTTACCTGTGCGGGCATCAAGGGCCAAAAGACAATTCGCAAAAAGATTTTGGCCTTTGCGATTACCTCCGTAAAAATCATAGCCAGCCGAACCAGTTGGTACGTAAATAATTCCTCTTTTGCGGTCAACTGACATTCCCGCCCAGTTGTTGGCGGCACCTGTGTAGGTATTCTTGTAAGCATCTTTAGGAAAAGTTTCATATCCAAACTCGCCGGGGTAGGGAATCGTATGGAAAGTCCAAGCTAATTTTCCTGTTTTCACATTAAATGCTCTAATATCGCCGGGGGCAGCATCTGCACCTTCTGATAAACGGAGCGGCATTACGATTAAATCTTCAAATAAAGTGCCTGGTGTGTTTGAAATGATGAATTTATTTTGTGCAATCTCGGGCAAACCAGTGTGTAAATCAATTTTGCCTTTATCACCAAAACTTTCGATTGGTTGTCCTGTTTTGGCATCTAAAGCCCAAAGATTTGGCCCGACCGTGTAGAGTATTCGTTTATCTTCTCCTTGTTGCCAATAAGTTACACCACGGCTGGTGCTTGCCCAATTTTTGAGTGGGTCGCCAAAACGCCAAATTTCCTTTCCTGTGCTAGCATCCAAGGCAAATGCCTGAACAGCAGAAGTAACTCCATAAAGCACCCCACCAACAATGATTGGATTGACCTGCATTTGTCCTGAATCTGGCGTTGAGTAAGTCCAAGCGACTTGAAGTTTACTAACATTCTCAGGGTTAATTTGCGTGAGTTTTGAATAATGGTTTCTATCGGCACCACCTAAATATTCAGCCCAATCAACATCCTCAGAATTACTTTGTAAGGCTGATGCACCAACAAATAATAATATTGCTAAAAAGCCAATAAATGATTTTAGTTTCATGAGTTAAGGGGTTTGAATAGAGTTCATTTAAAGAAACATTTTGTGAGAAACGGAGTGTATTCTTTATTTTATTTTCATTTTTCTTCCTTACGTTCGTCGATATCGGTAGCTTGTTCGTTGTCGTACGAATCAAAGATTTCGGGATATTTGTTTTTCAACCAACGATATTGTTTAGAATTTAAGAAAATAAACCTTGGACCTACTGATTCTTCGACATCTGCATCGGAATAAATTTGATAGAACATTCCCTCAACATTATTTTCATTAAGTGCAGTGTTGATGAGGTCGGTTAATTTAGCCGTATCAAAGTCAAACAGCTCATATTCAATCTTATCTTTTTTGTTTTTTGGTTTCGATAGGGCTTTTACAAACTGCTTTTCTTCATACTTTTTGCCATTGGGCATTACGAAACTGTAAGTGAATGTGCGGTCGGAGTAGTTGCTCTTTTTGAGCGTTTTTTTGAAATTATCAACCAATTGAGTGGGTTTAAATAGGTTTTTTGAGATTTTAGTTAAGGAATCAATGGTTGATTGATAGACATTTTTATAAGATGCTACATCCCAAATATTGCACTGGACAATTACGTTTTTGAGATTTTCAAGAACCGATAAACCATTTACTGAAAATTTTCGGAGATTTACAATGAAATCTTCTTTTTCAGTATTCGACATTGGGTCTATGATAGCCAGTTGAGCAAACTCATCGAGTTGATGACTAAGGCTATCTCGGCTGAAGGCTCGGTCATACATGGTAAAATCAACGTAATTATTAGGGAGCGTTTCTTCGACAATTGTGGCTTGGGTACTATCAAAAAGAACATAAGAAAGCTTTGGACTTCGGTAATCACAAACAATTACTAAGCGATACGGTGAAGAAATATCGGTCAAATAGTCGTTGACAATCTTAAACTGGTTTTCGCCGATTGATGGGAAATAACTCGAATTTGGCTTTTTGAGTGAATCCAAATTATTACGAATCGTTTTTTGCAGAGAAACAAAAAGTGTTTGTTTATAAA
>NZ_JBMLRC010000006.1:0-5013 GCF_049241225.1 Emticicia sp. | reverse complement strand
TCCAAATTATTACGAATCGTTTTTTGCAGAGAAACAAAAAGTGTTTGTTTATAAACTTTTCCATCAATTATTGCCGAAATATTCTGCTGCTCGTAGTCAGTTTCGGTGCTATCGCTTTTTTCTCGTAGGTATTTTATTTCACTTATAGATGCTTTGGGCAATAGTTTTTCATTGACTTTTTTCAGAATATAGCTATAAAGTTCGGTATTTGACTTGCCAGAAAGTTCGTTCATGTCAATCACCACTACTTGCTTGCTTTCTTTCAAAATATCCGATGGTTCTTTGGCATTTTTGAGGTCTTTGGCTGCATCTTCTTCCAAGAGTTTTTCTCGTTTGAGTGCTTTACTGAAATTTTCCGCATTGAAAGCAGCTACTTGTTGTTGATAATTTCCATATAAATTATTTTTTTCGGGGTCGTTGAGTACTTCCGAATATTTCCGTTTTATGTACGATTCTTGCTCTTTAGTTAAGAAGATGAAGCTTTCTTCGCCACTAAATGCGAAGGCATTACGTGCATTAATTTTGGTGAAATTACCATTTATTTGGTTTTCGTCTAAAGCTCTATTTATTTCATCGAGCCAGTCTTGTGTATTGAAAAATAGGCTATTAAAATTCAGAGAAAATTTATTGCTTTGTTCCTCTTCGTTTTCTATGTGTGCAATCTGATTTTTTGATTCGTATTTTTTTCCATTTAATCGGAAGCTGACCACTAACTCTCGGTCTTTTTTCGAACCTTTTTTGATTTCTGATTCAAAATTATCCGTTACTTTTTCGGGTTTAAATGCTCCTCTCGAAATTTTTTGAAGCTGACCAATAAAATTTTTAAACATCAAAATCTGCTCTTCTTCTTTTACCGGTACCGAACTGATTTTGGCAATTACATCGTCAAATTGTCCTAACAGATTACGCTTGATATTTGCATTGTTTTTGGATTCAAATCTTAAATCAACGATTGCATTTTCTACTATTTCGGGCTTTACTGTTGTTACAACACCAATTTGCTGCAATTCACTGATAAATGCCATTAAGCTATCTCGACTATTTTTGTCCGAAAAGTTTACTTTTCCTCCAAATACATTATCAAAAAGTGGATTGCTTTTATTTTTATCCAAAAACAATGTATTTTGAGTGCTATCTACTAATAGGATAACTTTGCGTGAATCTCTGACTGCTAAAAAGGGATTGTAGTCGTTACTCACAACAATCAGACGTTTGGCGGAGTGTTGGTCGGTCAGAAAATCGTTGATTGATTGAAAATCTTTATTGGTAAAGCCTGTAAGAAACGAAAAAGCACTGGCATAAGAGGCAATGATTGAAGAATCAATGTCGATGTCTGGCGGGAGATTTTTTTTGATAGTTTTTAGTAATGAGAATTCGGTATCGGCTTTTTGGCTGTATGTTCTATTCCCAACTTGATAAGTAATTTTATATTTGTTTTTGTTTGCTGCAAACGGGTTTTTGAAAGGAATATTCAGAGCATTTGGCGTAGAATTATTGTCATTTTGACTTAATTCGGTCAGTTTTACATCACTAAAATTGAAATCTGGAACTAATTTTTGCTTGATTTCTCGCCAATAATCCTCATAAATTTCGCTTCTCGTCAGGTTTTTTTGTTCGGCAGGAATTACAATAACATTTTTGCAATGCGATAATATTTCAACTTTACTTTTGAGTTCATATGCCTTGTACGAAGTTTTCAAGGCAGTGGCTTCAGCTGCCGAAAGTAGCGTTTTATGTTGTAAACTATCAATCATAGCAAACTGATTGGCCTTTAGCGAAGCATAGTTATCATAAAAATACGTTTGGCGTGCTGCATAAATAAAAAATCCAAAGTCTTTTATGAGCTTTATTTGGTCTTTTTTGAGCCAAATGAGAAGTTCGTTATATACTTTTTCGTCAATTAGATTAATGGCTTTTAGCTGTGAAGCTAATTCAAAGTAATTGGTTTTTGAAGGACGAAGGTTTTGTTCGATTGTCAAAAATGTAAGAGGATTTGTCATTTTTACTTCTCCTTCAACTTCGGCTTTGAAAAGCATTTTTTCTCCCAACATTTTTTCGGAAAGTTCTCTGATTCGAATCAACTCATCGGCGGCCGAACCTACATTTCGCATTAACTCAAAAACACCAATAAAACCTAAAATGGCCGCACGAGATTTAATGAGCGAGTCAGGAATTTGATTTTTCCCAAATTGTCCGAAAGCACCCGCTCTTTGATTAAGCACCTTATCTTCCTTATTGATAACCTTCAAGAAAGCATCTTTGCCAAATTCAGTAATGATTTCTTGCCTTTGCAGGTCATCGAGATACTCATTCAGTTGTTTATCTGTAAGTTTTTGAGCAAATAAGGCAGATAGTGGGAGTAATAGCAAAAGAAGTGAGATTAGATTCTTCATCGTTAATCATTTTTTCTTCAAAAATAGATGAGAATATAGTAATAACCTACATTTTGAAAGTACAAAAAAAAATCGCCACAAATTGTAGCGATTTTTAAGGTCTTAATACACGATGAATCTTACCCTTCGACTTTTTGAAGTATCTTCTTTGCCTTTAGAGTCTCTAATGATTTCTTGTTCGCCAAGACCTTTCACCAACATACGGTTCGGGTCGATTCCTGCTCTTTTCAGATAATCTGCACAAGATTTTGCACGGCGTAACGAGATTTTTTGATTGACAGAGGCATCACCATAACTATCCGAATAACCAGCCAACTGTACATTCAATTTCGGATTTAAAGTCATCAACTCGATTAGACGATTGATGTCAATATAATATTCCGATTTTACTATGATTGAGTTTCTATCGAAGTACACATCATTGAGTGTGTAAACTTTCTTAGTCTCAAACGATATATTTGGGTCGCTTTTTAGCTTAAATGTTTCAGTAGGCTTACTCATATCAACCTCTGGAGCATTTACATAAGGATTTTCTTTCTTATCAACTTTAGCTGCTGTCACTACAGGAGGAACCGACACTTTTGCTTCTAATTTGATAGTTTTAACAAATTTTTCGTCAGCATCAGTTGTTTCTGGAATCCAGTTGCCTGTGTAGTCCGCATTTCCACCACCCGAAACCGTTAATCCATAAAGATTGCCAAATACAACCCTTGCATTGTTGTTAATGTCAAGTGGGACAATCTGGTTATTACTCAAATCAAATACTCTGATTTTGGCATTATTGATAACATTATTATCTGGACCTAAAACTCTGATCGAATAACCAATATTTTTAGGCATCATTTCAATCGTATTACTGATTGTTTCGGTGCCATTTACATTTTCGAGGCTAACTTTTATCTGATTTGCCGGTAAATATCCAGGGGCTTCGCAGGCTAGGGTATAATTATTTCCTGCTTTCAATTGCATCAACGAAACCCCATTTTTAGCCGAGAAAGAAGCCGAATTTCGACTGTTCATTGCCACAAAAACCGAGGCATCAATTGGCTTTTTGGTCATTGCATCAACAACCATCAAATTTACCGGAATCTGTCTTGCCCCTCTGAATTTATTAGGTAAGGAGGTGTAATAAATATCTCCTTTAATCTCTACGTAGATTTCTTCTGTATTTCCAGTAATGGCAGTGTATTCTTCGTTGTTTGGAGTATTCAGGAAGTCAACATCTTTCGGGAAAGTCCAGCTGCCATCTTCTTGTAATTCTGTTTGATACAAATCAAAACCACCTGCACCGCCACCACGAATTGAACTGAAAATTAGAGAGCGACTATCAGGCATAAGCGTTACGTTTCGCTCACACTCTGAATTAATAGGTTCTCCCATTTTTTCAAAATTTGTCCAGCTACCGTCATCGGTTTTGTTTGCTACCCAAATCGTATAACACGATTCAGTATTTTTGTATTTTTCAAATTTTTCACGTACAAAAAACAACATTTTTCCGTCCTGTGATACACTCGGACTTCCTTCATACATTGCAGTGTTGAGTGGCTCACCTACATTAGCAGGTTCATTCCATTCATTACCAATACGTTTTGCATAAAAAATATCTCTGTCGCCAAATCCACTAGGAAATATAGCATCGAAGTACAGCTCTTTACCATCAAAGGTTAGGCTGGTTCCCATAACCTTTCCTTTCTGGATTTTTTCTGATATTGTTTTGATAAGTTGAGGAGTTTCCCAGGCAGCATTTTTATCAGCACGAGTACTCATGAATACTTTTGTACCATCCGGACGGTCTTGTACAAATACGAATGTTTTACCGTCTCCACTAATCGAAAATGCGTGTTCACGATACTCTCTTGTGTTGATTGGAGTACCAATTGATTTTAAGTTACTCTGGGCGTTGGCTTCGTTGTTACCTAGGTAAGCAATTGCAGCCGCTAAAAGCACAACCTTTTTCATTTTTTTAGTCATTTTAGGTTCACTGTGTAAGATTAACCATGTGTTTGATAATGATTATTGGTTTCCAAATTCTATGCCAAAAAATTATCAAACGGTAGTAAAAAATAATAAATAGTTTATTTTATACGCTTTTAGTGGTTATTCTTAATGAAATAAGTACAAAACTATATTTCATTATGTACTTTTGTTGTTGTGTTTTTACTCTATCTGAATGGCTTTACCTACGTATGATACATTCATTTGGTTAAAAGTGCTTTATTTTACTTGTGTTTTTACTTGCTGCAAGTACAAATTTGAATACCTGCTACAGAAATTTAGCATTTGGTAAGAAAACAAATATGAGCACGGATCTGGATGATCAGATTTTTATTCTAAATCAATGAGTTTACCAAATACAGGGATTTGGAAAGCAAGAGATATTCTTTGCAATGGTATACTTAATTGAATAATGCCATAAGGCAAATACAAATAATAATAAGAAATGAGATCACTTTTTTTGTTCTGGCAGAAAACAAATGACGAGGCTTGGCCGAGCCAAGAGAAATAGAGTTTTTCATTTTTAGGGTTACGTTTTAGATTATAAGGAGAGCATATGCTGTTTACTTATGTAAATTTATAAGTTTTAAATTTAATTTTCAAAATATTTTGAAAGTTTTTTTTT
>NZ_JBMLRC010000005.1:0-1196 GCF_049241225.1 Emticicia sp. | reverse complement strand
TTCATGAGCATAAACATTAAATCCATCATTTCTCAAAAATCCAATCAGTGTAATACCAAAATCTCGTGCCGTTTCGATGGCTAAACTTGATGGGGCCCCTACACACGCAACAATCGGAATTTGTGCAGCGGCCGCCTTTTGTATGATTTCAAAGCTTGCCCTGCTGCTCATAACCAAAATAGTATCCTTCAAGGGTAAAAGATTAGCTTGAAACGCTGCACCAATGACTTTATCAAGTGCATTATGGCGACCGATGTCTTCACGGCAACGCCCCCCCGCCCCTAAAGGGGAGCTTGCATAATCAGCAATCTTTTCTTTACTTCCCTTTAGGGCAGTCTGATGGGTCGGCTGAGGGTGTATAATTAATGCCGCATGAAGCCCGCCTGTGTGCTTGAAAAATACTTGTTTATCTTTTAGAATTTGAAGTAACGACTGAATGTACATGGCTGAAACTTTAAAATCATCACTCGACAATATCTTACAATGCTGCTGGATACTCTCAATCGATGCTTTGCCACAGACTCCACAACTCGAAGTTGCGTAAAAATTCCGTTCAACTTTACTTAAATCTACTTCAATACTTGGCTTTAACTCAACCCTTACGATGTTCTCTTGTGCTTGTCGGCCCGCATCTACGCAGTATCGAATACTCAAAATATCATCAAATTTAGTAATGATTCCCTCTGTAAATAAAAAACCTAATGCCAGTTCAAAATCGTGGCCAGTGGGCGTTCGCATCGTAACAGAAATGCTTTTTTGTTGCCTATTTTCCATTTCTCCAAACCCCAAACGAATTTCCAGTGGTTCTTCCCAAGCCACTAAATCGGGTATTTTTTCTACGCTTTTCGCCCCAATTTTCTTTATTTCAAAAGATTTTATTCCGTACATTTGTTTGTAGGTTTTGTTGATTCGACCAAATTAGTAAAACTTCTTTGATTGATAGTTGTTTGTTCATTAAAATGCAATTACGCTATCTTTGACAAGTTAGAAACTTGTCCTACAATTTATTCATCAATAACAAATACGGTCAGGCGTGCCGTCGGACCAACCTAAAAAACTATGAAAAAAATTCTTATTTCTCTCTTGTTCCCCAGTTTAGCAATGGCTCAGTACAATTATCCAGTAACCAAAAAAATCGACCACACCGACACTTATCATGGCACGACAGTTGCCGACCCGTACCGTTGGCTCGAAGA
>NZ_JBMLRC010000004.1:0-2789 GCF_049241225.1 Emticicia sp. | reverse complement strand
GCCGAGGCCGACGCCCACAAAGCAGCAAAAAGAATTCCGAGAAGAATGGTTTTTAGATTCAAAGAATTTTATTTATAAAAATTATAGATTGACGATTACGGATTGTAGATTTTCGATGTATAAAATTTGTTTGGCTTTGAAGTGTTTTTTTTATCAAAAATCAACACTTTACAATCTTTCATCATCAATTTTTAACTATTGAATATTGATTCAAAACTTATGATTTTAGACCGACCAAAGATAAGGCATTTTGGGTGGTTTGTGTCACAACTTCCGCAAAATCTGTTGCTTTGATTTCGGCAATTCGGCGAGCAACCAGTTCGATATAAACTACTTCGTTTCGTTTGCCACGGTACGGAACCGGTGCAAGATAAGGCGAGTCGGTTTCGAGAACGATGTGTTGCAAATCAACATGCGGTAAAATTGTGTCCATTCCGCCATTTTTGAAGGTAGCCACTCCACCAATTCCCAACAAAAAGTTGATTTCGATGATTTTCTGAGCTTCCTCTAAATTTCCCGAAAAACAATGAAAAATACCTCGTAAATCAGCCCAACCAAATTGCTTGATTAGCTCGATACAACGCAGAATGGCATTATGTTCGTTATTTTTCGAGTTGCGAGAATGAATACAAATCGGTAAATTATATTTCTTGGCCAGTGTCAATTGACGTAAAAAAACTTCTTCTTGCTGAGCCACAAAAGTCAAATCCCAGTAGAAATCAAGACCAATTTCGCCAATCATGATAAACTTTCGGCGTTCGAGCCACTGCTCCACTACGGCCAATTCTTCTTCAAAATTCTCTTTCACATAACACGGATGCACGCCCATCATGGCATGACAAACGCTGGGGTATTGTTGTTCGAGAGCCAACATGCCCTCAATAGTTTCGTGGTCGCAGTTGGGCATCCAGATTTGTTTTACTCCTGCCGCAAATGCACGTTCGAGCATGGCATTGCGGTCTTCATCAAATTGCTCATCGTAAATGTGAGCGTGGGTTTCTATCATTATTCTTTGGTTTTTTGCTTCAAAATATCCAAGTATTCAATCACTTGGTTGATTTGTTCGGTGCTTAATTTTTCTTTCCAACTGGGCATTTTACCTTTTCCGTTGGCAATGACTTCATAGTTTTCGGTGGGGCTCAATACGCTTTTTTGAAGATTTTTTGCTCCTAAAAGTCGCTTTGTGCCATCTTTTCCGTGGCATTTTGCACAATTTTTCTCGAAAATCTCTTTTCCAGTAAATTCCTGATTCTTCTTGTTAAAACTTATGGCTAATAAGCCAATAGCAATCGAAATGATGATTGTTTTCATGTTAATTTTTTGGTTTTTATTTGAACACAAATCATTTACGTTGGTTTTGTCAATGAAGATTCAAGAATCACGAAAACTTATGATTTCAAATTATTCAACAAAATTACGATTGAAAAATCAAAAACCTTAACTTTGGCAATAAAACCATTGATGAATGAAAGTTTCGGTAGTAATTATAACGCTCAATAATGTTCGTACGATTAGACAAGTTTTGGAGTCGGTAAAAGGCTGGGCCGATGAGATTGTGGTAGTAGATAGCGGCAGTACCGACAAAACTCTAAGCATTGCCAACGAGTTTGGTTGTAAGACTCAATACCGAAAATTTGATGGTTTTGGTACACAAAAACGCTACGCCGTTGACCAAGCCCAAAACGACTGGATTTTTATCGTAGATTCTGACGAAGTTGTGAGCGAAGAGCTAAAAAAAGAGATTGATGTTGCTTTGCAAAGTGCTGAATATCAAGGGTATATGATACCCAATACGCTTGTTTTTCTGGGTGGAATCATGCGATACGGGCGAGAGTATAAAATGCCTCATTTGCGACTATTTAATAAAAAATACGGAAATTATAACGACCGAGAAGTACACGAAGATGTGGTTTTAAATGGAAAAATAGCTACACTAAAAAATCATGTTTTGCATTACAGCTATGCTGATTTAGCAGATGTTTTTCAGAAAATGAATAATTATTCGTCTCGTGGAGCCAACGAATTGCATAAAAAAGGCAAAAAGGCATCTTTACTTAAAGTGGTCACGAAGTTTCCTGTTACGTTTTTTACTGAATATTTTATCAGACTCAATTTCCTGAATGGTTATCGTGGTTTTGTTTGGGCTTTCACACAGAGCGTTTATGCGACGATGAAATATTTGAAACTTAGAGAAATAATTTTGAATGATAGAATGATAGAATGATAGAATGATAGAATTAGTTTATTATTCACACATTCGCTCATTCCGAACGGGCGACGAACCGCTTCAAAATTAGACTTATGACTAAAATCGGATTAATATCAGACACGCACGGATTTCTTGATGAATCGGTTTTTACGCATTTCAAAGACTGCGATGAAATTTGGCACGCTGGCGATATTGGCTCGCTCGAAATTATCGAAAAATTGGAAGCCTTCAAACCAACTCGTTTTGTGTTTGGCAATATTGATGAAAAAGAGATTCAGTGGAAAGTACCTGAAAATCAAAACTTTACGATTGAAGGGCTGGAAGTTTGGATGACTCACATTGGTGGAAGTCCACCCAACTACAACCCAGCTGTGAAAAAGCAATTGAAGATAAAAACACCCGATATTTTTGTTTGCGGGCATTCGCATATACTGAAAGCCATGCGTGACCCCAAACAAAACAACATGATTTTTCTGAATCCCGGGGCAGCAGGAAAACAAGGTTGGCATAAAATGAAAACTTTACTTAGATTTACGTTGGACACAGGAAAAATGTCTAACTTGGAAGTCGTAGAACTCGG
>NZ_JBMLRC010000003.1:8956-10956 GCF_049241225.1 Emticicia sp. | reverse complement strand
TACCATCATCAAGCACTTGCAACAAGATATTGTAAACATCTGGGTGAGCTTTTTCAATCTCATCGAGCAATACAACCGAATATGGTTTTCTACGAATCTTTTCAGTCAATTGACCACCTTCTTCGTAGCCAACGTATCCTGGAGGTGCTCCAACCAAACGAGAGATACTGAATTTCTCCATGTATTCACTCATGTCAATTCTTACTAAGGCATCTTCTTTATCGAAAAGATACGTGGCAAGAGTTTTGGCAAGTTCGGTTTTACCAACCCCAGTTGGGCCTAAGAAAATAAACGAACCAATTGGTTTTTTAGGGTCTTTCAAACCAACACGAGTACGTTGAATTGATTTTACGAGTTTTTCAACGGCTGGGTCTTGACCCACGATTCTGCCACGAAGTGCATCACCCATGTTCAAGATTTTCTCACCATCGTTCATATTTACTCGCTTCACCGGAATTCCCGTCATCATCGCTATCACATCACCTACGTTATCTTCGGTTACTGTGTAGCGTTTGGTTTTGGCTTCTTCTTCCCAAGCAATTTTTGCTTTGTCGAGTTGTTCTAAAAGTTTTTTCTCACGGTCACGGAGTTGAGCTGCTTCTTCGTAGCGTTGGCTCTTCACCACCTGATTTTTCTCTTTTTTGATTAACTCAACTTGTTCTTCTAAGAAAAGAATATCTTGTGGAACTGAAATATTATTGATGTGTACTCTCGCACCAACTTCATCTAGTACATCGATGGCTTTATCTGGAAGGTAGCGGTCAGTGATATATCTTTCCGATAATTTCACTGCTGCCTCTAAAGCATCTGGTGTATAGCTAACGTGGTGGTGGTCTTCGTACTTATCCTTGATATTATTCAAGATTTCGATGGTTTCGTCGATTGAAGTGGCTTCAACCATTACCATTTGGAAACGACGGGCTAAAGCACCATCTTTCTCAATATATTGACGATACTCATCAAGCGTTGTGGCACCAATACATTGGATGTCGCCACGGGCTAACGCTGGCTTAAACATATTTGAGGCATCGAGCGAGCCACTTGCACCGCCAGCCCCTACTATCGTATGAATTTCGTCGATGAATAAAATCACATCGGGTGATTTCTCTAACTCATTCATTACCGCTTTCATTCTTTCTTCAAACTGACCACGGTATTTCGTACCAGCCACCAATGAAGCCAAATCGAGCGTTACAACACGTTTCCCGAATAAAATTCTTGAAACTTTTTTCTGCACAATTCTGAGAGCCAAACCTTCGGCAATGGCAGTTTTACCAACACCAGGCTCACCAATCAAAATTGGGTTATTTTTCTTACGTCTCGAAAGAATTTGAGCTACACGCTCAATTTCTTTTTCACGTCCTACAATCGGGTCGAGTTTACCGGCTTCGGCAAATTTGGTTAGGTCACGTCCGAAGTTGTCCAAAACAGGCGTTTTAGATTTCTCTGGATTTTTCTGTTCTCCTTTCTGCTGAGAATACCCACCAGTGCCACCGCCGAAAATTCTTTCATCGTCATCATCAGTCTCTGGACGTTCCATCACAGGTTTCTGACCGGTTAGTTGATACTCAAGCATTTCTTTAGTCTGTTCGTAATTAAGGTGGAATTTTTGTAAAATCTGTCCACCGAGGTTATCGCCGTCACGCAAAATGGCCAACAGCAAATGCTCAGTACCTATCAATTGTGATTTAAAGATTTTGGCCTCTAAATGGGTGATTTTCAAAACTTTTTCAGATTGGCGAGTAAGCGGAATATTCGCCAAATTTTTAATATTGTTGGTTGCAGTGCCTTTTGTTGCCTGCTCAATAGTGATGCGTAGTTCGTCGAGTTGTACGCCTGAATCTCTCAATAGGTTTAGAGCAATTCCCTCACCATCTCTAATCATCCCCAAAATCAAGTGTTCGGTTCCGATGTAATCATGCCCCAGTCGAAGTGCTTCTTCACGAGCTAAGGTTATGATTTCTTTGACTTTCTGTGAAAATTTAGGCTCCATTTGAAAT
>NZ_JBMLRC010000003.1:0-8856 GCF_049241225.1 Emticicia sp. | reverse complement strand
TGCAATATAACGGATTATTAATAAAGTGTGTTCAAATCGATATAGATTTTTTTAAAATTTCTGTTGCTTGATTTCCACGACAAAATAATAAATCAATTATGGAGAGATTAGGCACAAATTCATTGCCAAAATTTTGCTGATATGGGCTTGGCAGATAAAATTGACTACTATCTGATGTTTTTTTAGGATTTATCAGATTTCTGGCATCAAAAACAGTCGAATTGACTTCTTTTTCGTAAACCTCTGTCTGACGAATTGTCTTATTCACCCTTAGAAGTTTCAGACACATTGTCAGTATTTCAAAGTTCAAATCCCATAAATATATATGTTTTTTATCATAAATATTTCTGAAATAATCTGAATAAAACTCATAAAAAGGCGATTTTCCGTAGGCAGCACTGATGGTTCGCCAATGATTTACATCCCAACGTTGGCTGTAATCAATCTTTACATCCCTTATCAATACTTTTTTATTCCCATCAATTACTGGTACTACCAGCATTTCAGTTTTATTAGCTCCAAGAATGTAGCAACGATTTCGGTAAGATTGTTTGACGAAGTTTTCATTCGACTCAATTATAACTTCGGAGAATGATTGGATGCAATTGAAAAATTCAAGATTGGGTAAATATTGCAATTCAATCAAAACTGACTGTGTATCAAGTGTTTTCATTCAGCAAAAAAACATATTTTCAAAAAAATATACAATTCATTTTAGCAAAACCGTTAAAATGTATAGATTTTTTCTGAAATTTGTAATCAAACGCATACACTTTCCCAAAAAGCATGACAAGGATTATTACTTACTTATACTTACTGCTTGCCTCCATTAACTTTCCTATTTTGGATAGCGATGTTTCTGCTGATACAAGAAATACTACAAACAAATTTATTGATATCCCGCTTAATCTCTCAGCAAAAGATAAACGAAATAACATACAGCTACAACCAAAATTTACGGTTGTGTCTGTAAATGATGGAAAAGTGATTCCACTAAAAGAAGTTGATGGAAGGTTTACGGTCATGGTTAAAAGTGGCGAATCTTACAAAATAACGGCTCAACTCGATGGCTACCACACGAAAGAGAAAATTCAGAATATTGCTCCTGACCAAGACAAGGAAGGGTTCAACGTTGTGCTGGATATGGAGCCTCAACCTTCGGCTGCTTTGATTTTAAAGGCGATTGACGATGCCACAGGAGATTATGTAGAAGCAACTTTTACCGTAACAGCAGGTGATAAAACTTATACTGGAAAAACAGGTAAGGGTGTGCCGTATTACAGAATGATTATCACTAAAGCGGATTTATACACGGTTGAAGTAACCTCTAACAGTCATAAGCCCAAACGAGAAAGCTTTGCCTTAGAAGTTGGCGACCCAGCTCGCTCGTATAATAAAGAAATAAGACTCGAAAAGCCAGTGAATGGAGTCAAAATTCTGATTGTTGGCGATGATACAAAAAAAGTTCTGAAAGGTGTAAGCCTAAAAATTACGAATACCACAGACAACGTACTTTTCTTCGATAATCTTTTGCCAGAAGGTGAAGCAGTTGTTGAATTTGACCCTGCCAAGAAATATTCGGCTGCAATCGAACAGTCAGGTTACACGCCTCTAAAAATTGATTTAAAAGCAACTAATCAGAAGGAATACACTATTACGATGCCCTCTGAAAGTTTCTTTTCATTTGGAGCGTATGATAAACTATCGGGCAAACGCCTTCCCGCAACCTTTAAGATTTCTTACAAAGATAAGGTTCAGGAAATTCAAGGTACTACCGATGCTGATATAAAATTCAAACCAACCGAGGGCGGAATCTATACGGTTGAGGTAAGCCACCCAAACTATACCACTAAAAAAGAGCCTTTTAATTTAGAAAATCTAAGTGCTGGTAAATTGAGCCACAAAATCATGCTCGAAAGCACAGTAGATGAATACATCATATTGGTTTCAGATGGTGAAGACAAGCAATTAATCCAAGGGGCTGATGTAAAGGTTTTTGATGATTTGAAACAGCCGATTCCTGTGAAACTGAATGCAAAAACGGGCGAATTCAAAATAGTTTTAGAAAAAAACAAAGATTATTTTTTACAAGTAGAAGCGAATGGCTACATGAAACAAACTGGCACACTTCAGCGTAGCACCAGTAAGTTGATTGGCATAAACATGCAAAAAGTCTTCCAAACAATTTTTTATTCAGCGATTGATGGTATAACCAAGAAACCAATTGAAGCCAAATATAAATTGATGCGTGCTGCACAAGAGCCACTTATCGGAACCTCTGACGCCACCAAACAATATAAAATTGACCTTTACCCACAGAAAAACTACACACTGGAAGTATCGGCTGATGGCTACAAAACTTTAACCGAAACCCCAGCGTTTTCAGCAACTAACAAAGAAGGGACTAAAACTGTAGAGCTTCAAAAAGATGCTTACACTTTTACGTTTAAAGTGGTGGATGCTCAGAAAAAACAAGCAGTGAATGCTGCCAAACTTTCTATCACAAACTTGAAAGATAGCCAGCCCGTTGGAACAACCAACGATAAAAACGCGTTCACGGTAAATCTCCCAATTGCGGGAAGTTATTCTATAACAGTTGATGCGGAAGGCTATGAAAAATCTACGCAAAATATTGATGCAAAAGCATTGGCCGCCAATAGCCAGTTTGAACAAGAAATACCTCTCTTCAAAAATGCTTTCGATAAAATAAAATTAATGGTACAAGATGAAGACAAAGGCGGAAATATTGCCAATGCCAATCTTAGAGTTTTCAATGCTAATAATGAGCCGATAGCAATAGTTGCCAACCCATTATCGGCCGAATGGCTTGCTGAACTCAAAAATGATGAATCATACAGCGTAGAGATAAAAGCAGATGGTTATGTACCATACAGAGGAACACTGCCTAAAAGTCCAGCCAATAAAACTGTCAAGCTAAAAATCAAAAAAGTACCAACCGAAGAGATTATCATAGCCCCCATTGATGCTTTAACGAAAAAAGGTATTGTTTCGGAATTTAAAATCACGACCGGTGGTGAAGTTGTTAATGGTACACTCATGCAAGGCGGTACACGAATGAAAGCAACTTTAACACAAGATAAAGGCTACGAGGTTGAGCTAAACGCCAACGGTTATAAATTATTTAAGGATGCGGTAAATATTTCTTCGGCTATCAATGGCGTGATAACAATAGCATTAAAAAAAGATGCTTATGGGTTTAATTTTAAGGCTTTGGACGCTAAAAATAAACAACCGATTCCGAACGTAAAACTGAAATTGACCGATGATGCTAATCAGGCTGTGACAGCAAAATTTGCAATCGAGTCGCAAGATTTTCAAGCAAATCTACTACCTGATAAAAAATATAACATGGAGGTTGAAGCTCCGGGTTATGAAGTTTATGCCGAAACTGTTGATGTAACTTCCCTTGCCTCCACTTCTGACTTCAAGCGTGACATTTTTATGATAAAGAAAGAAGTTGAAAAGAAACCAGAACCAAAACCAGAACCTAAAAAAGAAGAACCAAAGCCAGTTGAGAAAAAGCCAGAACCTGTAAAAGTTCCAGAAAGACAAGTTGAGGCTTTGGCAACAACACCAGAAAAACCAATCGAAAAAAAGCCTGAGCCTGCTCCTAAGAAAGTTGAGAAAAAAGAAGAAAAGGTTTATGTAGACAACGCCACAGTTATAACCGATGAGGATTTCAATGTTAAAGTTGAAATTTTTGAAAACCTCGGTGTTGGAAAAAGATTTAGATTGAGCAATCTGTATTTTGAGCAAAGTAGTTCACAAATCAAGCCGCAGTCGTTTCCTCAGCTTGATAAGTTGGTAAATACGATGAAGCTCAACCCTAAAGTTAAACTCGAGATTGTTGGCTACACCGATAACAATGGAGACCCTCGCCTAAACTTGGCTTTATCGCACTTTAGAGCAACGGTTGTATCAAACTATTTATTCAATAAGGGTGTGGCTGCTAATAGAATCAAAGCCATCGGGAAAGGACAAGAAGAACCTATCGCACCAAATGATACAGAAGAAAATCGGACTAAAAATAGAAGAGTAGAATTTGTTGTTATTGAAAACAAATAATTTTATCAAGGCTTTCAACGACCCACGAACTTATTCTTGGGTCGTTGCTCTTTTTATACGGTCGTTGATTGCACGGCCCAAGCCTTTTTCGGGAAGTAAATCAGTATAAATTTTATCAAAGCCACGGGCATCAAGCAAACGCATATAAGCAAATAAATGCTTTGCGGCTTCGCTCAAATCTCCGCCGGGAGAGAGTAAAAGTTGGTTTTCCTGTGGAATTGATGTATGAAATTTATCAAAACCTAAATAAGCAATTTTTGATATATTTTCATCAATCAGTAACGAATCATCAGTAAACAATAACCGAGTCCGTGGTGCATAATGACTTTTGAGCATTCCCGGAGCTTTCGGGTTCGACGACGAATGCTCTTCAATCCTCACCTTTCCTACAATCGCTTCAATTTCTTCAATGGCTAGTCCTCCTTTGCGAAGCACTACTATTTCATCATCAAAAAAACCAATTATCGAAGATTCAATTCCAACCGTACATTCACCTCCATCCAAAATATACTTAATTTTATCGCCAAGCTGATTATCAACGTGTTGTGCCGAAGTTGGCGAAATATATCCAAACGGATTGGCACTCGGTGCGGCTAATGGAAAATCTAAATTTTCGAGTAATTGTAAGGCCAACGGATGATTGGGAATTCTAACCGCAACCGTTTCAAGGCCAGAAGTGACCAAATCAGAAATAACATCTTTTTTGGGCAAAAGCAGTGTAAGTGGACCAGGCATAAAATGTTTGGCCAGTAATTGAGCTTTCTCGGGAATTTCACTCACAAATTCATGCACACGCTCAATGCTTGAAGTATGCACAATGAGCGGGTCGAAAGTTGGTCTATTTTTAACCGTGAAAATCTTGGTTATGGCCTCAGTATTATAAGCATTACCCGCTAAACCATAGACGGTTTCGGTCGGCATTCCAATCACCTCACCCGACTTTAGTATCTCAATTGCTTCTTTTATATCTTTTCCTATCACTGCCATCAAACTAATTCCTTTTCAAAATAAACAATATCGGGTTCTGGATTAAAATTATATGCTTGTGTTTCGCTAAAACCCATCGCAGCATAAAGATAATTGGCCGACTGTAAGCGTTTTAAAGTATCTAATTTCATTGTTTGGTAGCCTTTGATTTTGGCTTCTTCCATCAATCTATTTGCCAACATTTTACCGAGTCCAAGACCTTGAAATTCGGGTTTGACGAACAAACGTTTCATTTCACAAACGCCTTCTTCAAGTTTCCAAAGTGCAATACAGCCAGCTGGTTGGTCATTTACTTTTGCCAAGAAAATCGCACCTTCAGGCTCGGCATATTTGGCAGGGAGTTTGGCCAACTCATTCTCAAAGTCTTGAAAATCAAGATTTACTTGCAAAAATTCAATATACTCTCTGAATAGTTGCTTGACATCCTCCAAGTCCTGATAGCTGCTTATTTTATTTATCTCAATCTTTATCATTTCCTAAAAATTGTATCCTACCTCCATCAAAGTCAATCCTTCGGGTGGCACTGCCCTACCCGCTTTGTTTCTATCCTTAGAAAGTATGATTTGCTCAAAATCTTCTATACTCAGTTTTCCCAAACCTACATCAAGCATCGTTCCTACGATTGCCCTCACCATTCCTCGCAAAAACCTATCCGCCTTTATATGAAACAACAAAAACGAATCTTGTTGTTCCCAGTATGCAAACTCAATCTTGCAATTGAAGGTCTGAACATCGGTTTTTACTTTACTAAAACACTGATAATCAATATATTTTTGCATTATTTCACCAGCGGCATTCATTGACGCTATGTCAAGCTTTGGTTTATAAAAATAAGCCAATTCATGCCAAAATGGGTTTTTCTCTTGCAAAATTCGGTAAAGATAACGCCTATGTGTTGCATCGAATCTTGAATGAAAATCATCAGCCACCAATTTGATTTGTTTGATAGCGATACCTCTTGGTAAAATCCCGTTCATGCCATTGACCAGCCTTCCTATATCAGTAATAGCTTCATCAACATCAAAATGGGCATATTGTTGGGCAGCATGTACGCCCGTATCGGTTCTACTACTACCCGTAATATCTACTTTTCTTTTAAGGATTGTCGAAAGACCTTTTTCGATACATTCTTGCACACTAATGGCATCGGGTTGAATCTGCCAGCCATGAAAATCAGTGCCTTTGTATGAGCATTCTATTAAATATCGCATTTACAAAGATAATTATGATTTATGAATTACGATTGACGAATCTCGATTAAAATGTCATTTCGCCATAATTCAAACTCATTTTACTCCTTCAAAACTTCACTCAAGCAGTTTATTGTTATTTTTTATTGAAAAATATTACGCACATTTTTCTTCAGAAAATCAAAAAATTACCAAACAAAAACACAAACTATAAGCAGCTAATTATCAGATATTTACACGAATAAATCCTTGATTGTCAATTCTTAATTCTTAGTTCAAAGAGCTTTTTCTTATCAACAATCTTATCCACATCGTGGAACATTTTACCCACAGCGTGGAACATTTAATTGTTTATTAACATTAAAAGTTAGATATTTGAGGCAGTAATTTTCTCTAACCACAAGAAATGGGAAAAATAATAGCAATTGCCAATCAAAAAGGTGGTGTAGGCAAAACCACAACCACAATTAACCTTGCAGCCAGTTTGGCTGCTCTCGAATTCCGTACGCTCATTATTGATGCCGACCCGCAAGCAAATGCTACATCGGGCTTAGGGTTTAACCCCAAAGAAGTCGAAAACAGTATTTATGAATGTATGGTCGATGATATCCGTCCGCGTGATATTATCATCGAAACCGATTTCCCAAACCTCGATTTACTGCCATCGCACATCGACTTAGTTGGTGCCGAAATTGAGATGATTAATCTTCCTAAACGTGAAGAAAAAATGAAAGAATCGCTCATGGATGTAAAAGACATGTACGATTTTATCATCATTGACTGTTCGCCATCGCTGGGTTTAATCGTTATCAATAGTCTTACGGCCGCCGACTCGGTTATCGTACCCGTACAATGCGAATACTTTGCCCTAGAAGGACTCGGAAAGTTATTGAATACCATCAAGATTATTCAACAACGCCTCAACCCAGCCCTCACGATTGAAGGTATTTTATTGACGATGTACGATTTGAGAGTTCGCCTTTCTAACCAAGTAGTGCATGAAGTAACGACTCACTTTAGAAATATGGTGTTTCAGACACTCATTCCTCGAAACATCCGTCTTTCGGAGTCGCCGAGTTATGGTGTTCCTGCTTTAGCACAAGATGCCGATAGCAAAGGTGCAATTAGTTACTTGAACCTTGCTCGTGAGATTTTGGTAAAAAACGGTAAACTCGGACAGGATAACTAAGAAAATTCTATTCACAAACGACAAAACAACAATGAAGATAGGTTTTGAAATAGCAAAACATTTTCTTCATTAACAATAGTATATATGGAGCCTAAGGTAGCAAACACAAAGAAGAGCATGACTGGACTCGGAAGAGGTCTGGGAGCATTGCTGTCTGATTCGGGTTCGGAGAAGGGTTCGGAAAAAAGTTTTGAAACCCCTGTACCACGCCGAATGGAAGCCATGAGTTCGATGCACGAAATCATGATTGAGTCGGTAGAAACAAATCCATTTCAACCACGTACACACTTCGACCAAGAAGCTTTACAAGAATTGGCCGAGTCAATTAAGGTTTTAGGTATCATTCAGCCAATTACAGTTAAAGAAGCAAGCCCAGGAAAATATACGCTTATCTCAGGAGAGCGTCGTTTACAAGCTTCAAAACTGGCGGGATTCACGAAAATACCTGCGTATATCCGCACGGCCAACGACCAACAAATGCTCGAAATGGCCCTCATCGAAAACATTCAACGTGAAAACCTGAATGCCATCGAGATTGCCCTCAGTTATCACCGTTTGTTGAGCGAGTTTCAATTGAAACAAGAAGAGTTGGGAGATAGAGTTGGAAAAAACCGTACGACCGTAAATAATTATTTGAGACTATTGAAACTGCCCGACGTGATTCAGGCTGCGGTAAGAGATAGCGAGATTTCGATGGGTCATGCACGTGCATTGATTAATATTGATAATCACGAAACACAGATAAAACTTTTCAATAAGATTGTTCAAGAAAACTGGTCGGTAAGAAAAGTTGAAGACGAAGTAAGAAGATTGACGTTGATTATTCCTGAAGAAGGAAAAGTGACTCGTCAGGTAACTATAAAACAAGAGATTTCATCTTTACAATTTAGATTACAAGGCTATTTCGGAACGAAAGTTTTGGTTAAAGCTGATGATAAACACAAAGGTGAAATAAAGATTCCGTTTACTTCAAAAGAAGAACTCGACAGAATCCTTAATGCAATTAAAGTTAACGAGTAATTCGTTAAGGAATGTTAAATACTTGGTTTTCTAACACTTACCTAAACCCGTAGGCGTTATTAAACCAAAAATTTAAAACATAATGATAAGGATTTTAATCGTCTTATGCTTGATTTCGAGTACAGCCTTCGCCCAAAAGCTTGATACTGCCAAAGTTTTAAGCACAACAAAAGCTGTAATTGATACAACAAAGAAGAAAAGTTTTTTGAAAAATATTGTCAAAAGCGACTCTTCAAACAAAAGAAGTATTCCTCGAACTGTGCTCTTACGCTCGTTAGTACTTCCAGGTTGGGGACAAGCCACCAATAAACAATATTGGGTAATTCCGATTGTTTATGGAGCAGCGGCGGGTGGAATTTACGCGATTTGGTGGAATAACGACAA
>NZ_JBMLRC010000002.1:0-5260 GCF_049241225.1 Emticicia sp. | reverse complement strand
TACACGAAATAGAGCAGTGTGATGGTATTATCTTGTCAGGTGGCGAAGATGTACACCCCAATTTATACAATCGACCTGAGTTTTTAAGTTTATGCAATCCAAATTTCATGGACGAGCGTCGTGATGAATTTGAATGGAAAGTGTGTGAGTATATTTTCAAAAACCAAGTACCAGTTTTGGGCATCTGCCGAGGTTTACAATTGGTGAATGTATTTCTTGGTGGCACGCTGATTCCTGATTTACCGACCGCTGGCAAAGAAAATCATTCAAAGTATTTTGAAGGAAAAGACCGCTATCATAACATAGAAATTATTCACGATTCCGAACTTTCAAAAATTACCAATATTGTATTTGGGGATGTCAACTCGGCACATCACCAATCGGCGGATATTATTGCCAAACCGCTAAAAATCAATGCATTATCTGATGATAGAGTTGTAGAAGGTTTGGAGTTTGACTTCGCCGATTCTGTTGGGTTCGGCTCCGCTCACCCAACAGAATCTGACTCATTAACTTCGGTGGCTGAGCGAAGCCGAAGCCAGCGAAGCCACTATTTAATGCTCGTACAATGGCATCCCGAACGCATCATTAATGCCGAACAAAATAATTTTTCTTATAAAATTCGACAAAATTTCGTCGAAAACATTCAATCAAAAATTCAATAATGACACTCGATTCTTTTCTAAAAAAACTCAACGAGACCCCTCAAGAAGTAGCATTTACTGATACTATGGCTGTTGTGGAAGCACTCTATGATTTTACGCCAACGGCTTTCCAAAATGGAGATTTACACAATGAAGCTGGACAAAACTCTGGCTCATGCAAATTATTTTCATTCGCAAAACTTCAAAATTTTTCGGTAGAACAGACCCTTGCTTGCTTTGGTGATTTTTACCGTAAAGATGTACTCGAAAACCCCGATGCAACGAACCATCAAAATATCAGAAACTTTATGAAAACTGGTTGGGAAGGAATTTCTTTTGAAAGTCAATCTTTAACTGAGAAAAAATAAAACAGCGAAACGAAATGTGGACACCTGCGGAGGTGTGCCACATTTCCTAAATTTGACAACTCTTTGAGAGTTGTCAAATTTTCTCGCCAATCGGTAAACCAATAGATTTTAATAAAAGCGAAGCATTGAAGCTCTTACAAACGCCTTCTTTTATCAAATAATCGAATAATAATTCGCCGTTTTCGGTAGCGTACTCGAAGTAATAATTTTTTACTACATCGGGGTACTGCTCCGAAATTTCAGTCATACGCAAATCGTGAGTAGCCACCATTGCATACGCATTCGAATTCACGATTTTCTCCAGCAAAGCCATCGAGCCCGCCAATTTATCTTCCGAATTTGTTCCTCTCAACATTTCGTCAATCAAAAACAAAGCATTTTCATTTGTATTGATTGCCGCCAAAACGAGCTTAATTCGTTCGATTTCTGCCTTGAAAGTTGAAGCATTTTGCTGAATAGAATCCTTGATTCGCATATAGCAAATCAATTTTATGCCATCACTTACACTCATTTTCTTGGCAAAAACTGGACAACCCGCATACGCCAAGATAATATTTAGCCCAACCGTACGCAAAAATGTACTTTTACCCGACATGTTTGAGCCTGTAATGAGCGTCAGTCGATTCTTTTCGTCAAAATCAAAACTATTGCAAACTACATTTTTGGTATTGATGAGTGGATGCCCCATCTCTTGCCCATACAATTTGAAAGTTTTACTATCATTTATTGCTGGAAAACACCAATCTGGCTTATTGAAATGTAGGTTTCCGATGCTGGCATAGAGCTCAAAAACACCAATTACGTCAAAAATTTTCTCAAAAAAATCAGGGTTTTCTTTTAGCCACGCCCTCAGTTTAATTAATTGAACTGGCTGAAAAGGAGTAGCCAAAGTCAAGAAAAGCGAAGCCAACATATTGCGTCGCATATCTAGTTTTTTAAGAATCACCACAAAATCATCAATCGGATTTTTAGTATTTAGTTTTGAAATCGGCAATCGTTCGTGAGCCGTTTTTAAGATTTCAGACCGCCAATTTTCTTGAGCGATAAGGCCCGTTGCTACTCCAAATTTTTCCATCAAACGCCCCGCTCCTGCCACTGTTTCAAAATATTCTTCGGTATGATTGCGGTTAATGCCAGTAAGTCTGAAATTTATCAAAGCCAAAGCAGCCACACCATAACCAGCAAACGACGGCGATACAAAATAGGACGATGCCAAAACTGCTACCCACAAAAAAGGCAAGATTTTGGCATAAATTGCAATAAACTTTTCCAGCTTCAAGACTGGTGGATGCTCAATTTGGTTAAGCACTTTGCTCACGCCTCGCTCCTCGTTTGAAATCTTAAACATCGAAGCAAAAAAGCTCAAACGCCAGTCGGTTTTGGCCGCCATTTCTTTGGACGCTTCTTGTTTTTGACCAATTGAAAAAGTTTGATTTTCACCCAAAAGCTGTTGAGCCAGATAATCACTTCCCGACTTACTTTTTGTTCGGTTGATTAAGTGGAAAAGCGTTCCTTCACCGAAAATATCTAAATCTTCACTAAAATTACGCGTTGGTCGACCGTATTCTTGACCATTATAATACATTCCCGAAATTCCCTCCAAGCACGTCAATTCATTCTGAATTACGGCGAGCGTAGTTTCTTTCAAATCTACTTCGGCATCAATTTTTTCATGATGCTTTACTAAATAATAGAAACCTAAAATACCGCCAATAATTGAAAGTCCACCAAGGATTTCATTGAGTTTAAAAAGCTGATATACCAAAATCAACAGTCCAATTATCAGCAATAATCGGTACATCGAAATTTGGTCGCTTTTCTTCTTTAAGGTGGCAATTTCGGTAAGTAATGTGGTTATTTTTTCTTGATAAGTCTTTTCCATGCAAGCATTTTTTGTATCTATCGCAAAAATAGGCAACTATGTCGGAGTTTTAGGAATAAATGAAAAGTTTATGCTTATTTTTGTCCATAATCGTACATATTTTGGGTCACAGTGTTACACAAAGTTTTTCACAAAGTAACTCAGTGAAACTCTGTGAAAAACTCCTATCAACTCCGTGTCCAAAAAACTTGACTTAACTTTTATAAATTTATATGCAAATCATCAATCCAGCTACCGAAGAAATCATTGCTACATTACAAGAAGATTCGGCCGAAAGCCTTAAAACCAAATTAAAAACCCTACAAAAAGGACAAAAATCTTGGGCGAAAGTGAATCTAAAAAAGCGAATCGCCATCATTACCAAATTCTCTGAATTATTGGCCGAAAATATCGAAGAATTGGCCGCAACGCTCACTTCTGAAATGGGAAAACCACTCCAACAAGCCCGTAATGAAGTAAATGGAGCCAGAGGAAGAATCAAGTTTTTTGTTGAAAATTCGCAGAAATACTTGAAAGATGAAGTAATGACCAAGCAAGAAGGACTTACAGAACGCATTTCGTACGAACCCTTGGGCGTAGTTTGTAATATCTCGGCGTGGAATTATCCGTTTTTGGTGGGTGTAAATGTTTTTATTCCTGCCTTGATTGGTGGAAATGCCGTTTTCTACAAACCATCTGAGTTTTCGACTTTGACTGGTTTAAAAATTGAAAAGTTTTTGAAAGCTGCGGGCGTTCCAGAAGATGTTTTTGCAGTGGCAGTTGGTGCAAAAGAAGTAGGCGAACACCTTTTAGCAATGCCACTCGATGGCTATTTCTTCACGGGTTCTTACCGAACAGGACTTTATATTTATGAAAAAGTAGCACATAAAATGGTTCCTTGCCAACTCGAATTAGGCGGTAAAGACCCACTCTATGTGGCCGATGATGTAGCTGATATTCAGTCAGTTGCAGCAGGAACTGCCGATGGAGCTTTCTATAATAATGGACAAAGTTGTTGTGCAGTTGAGCGTATTTATGTACACGAAAAAGTGTATGACCGCTACGTTGAGGAATTTGTGAAAGAGGTAAAAAGCTACAAAATTGGTCAGCCAACCGAAGACGGTGTTTACATCGGTGCTTTGAGCCGAAAATCTCAATTAGATTTTCTCGAAAAACAAGTGCAAGATGCCGTAAAAAAAGGAGCAACGCTGCTGACTGGTGGAAAAAGAATTGAAGGAAAAGGGTATTTCTTCGAGCCAACGGTTTTGACCAACGTCAGCCACAAAATGGATGTCATGCAGGCGGAATCTTTCGGGCCAATTATTGGTATTATGAAAGTAAAAGACGACAAAGAAGCCACAAAATTGATGCAAGATACTGAATACGGCCTCACGGCGGCAGTTTATACGCCCGATAAAAAACGTGCCGAAAGAATCTTGAAACAAGTAAATGCAGGAAGCGGTTATTGGAATTGTTGCGACCGTGTTTCTGCTCCGCTACCGTGGAGTGGACGCAAACATTCGGGCTTCGGAGCTACGCTTTCGCACGCAGGTATTCGTGCATTCGTGAAGCCAAAGGCTTGGCATTTGAGAGGATGATTTTTGATTGACGAATGGCGATTTATTAATAACGATTTAAAATCCTGAAAGGATTAAACATGAATAGCCGTAGGCAACGCCTACGGAAACTGTAAAAAAAATCCCGAAAAGATTAAACACAAATAACCGTAGGCAACGCCTACGGAAACGAAAGATTATGGTAATTCATAACCCTGAAGGGGTTTAACAATAAACGCAATAGCATGTTCAACTCCTTCAGAGTTGCTTCATCGTTATCTTTTATTTTCCGTGGGCGTTGCCCACGGCTATTGAAGTTTAAGCCCTTCAGGCTTTTCAAAAAAACAACCCAAATTTCCCAATAACCATTAACCAATTTACCAGTAACCAGTTTCCCAATAACTAATCAACCATTTTACCAATCAACAAATAACCAAAGCATGAAAAAAACAGTACTATTTACACTTTTAGTCTTCAGTTTGGGTGCTTTTGCACAAACAACTCCTACCAAAAGGCCACTCAAACCTTCTGATGTTTACCGTTTACAAAGCTTGAGCGACCCACAAATTTCGCCCGAAGGCAATTGGGTGGCCTATTCACTTTCAAGTGTTGATTCAGTAAAAAACAAACGTAATTCCGACATTTGGATGCAATCATGGGATGGAAAAGAATCTATCCAACTCACCTTTTCGCCCGATGGAGAATCAAAACCACGTTGGAGTCCTGACGGGAAATATTTGTCGTTTACTTCTTCTCGTGGAGGTTTAACTGGAAGTCAAATCTGGCTCATGGACCGCCGTGGCGGAGAAGCCAAGCAATTAACCGATATTA
>NZ_JBMLRC010000001.1:0-2101 GCF_049241225.1 Emticicia sp. | reverse complement strand
CATTACTATTTTGTGGGCTTGCTGAAACTGTTTCTTTTGCTTTGGTAGCCTTTGGTTGATTGATAGCAATTACTTCTTTTTTCGTTTCTTCTTGCGGAGTTTCGGCGGTTGTTTTTGAAAGCGTTTCTTGTTTCTTGTTTACAGCAAGTGTTTGATTATCAGTTTTGTAGAAAATTAAATACAATCCAAAACCAAAGAGTATAGCAATTGACGCAGCCACCGAAATACGCTGCCAAAGTGGAATAATTTTGGTATGTTTTTGCTTCGTTTTTACTCTTGAATCAAGGCGTTTTTTTAAATCTTTCATCGCAGCTGAAGTATCAATTTTTTCAGCCGATAATTTTTCTAAACCTTCGGCAGCATCGGCCGCAAACGCATCGTTGAGTAGCTGTTTTTCTACTTGGTGCATTTGTTTGGCCGAGGCTTCGCCTGAGAGATATTTTTTTATCTCTTCGGCCGTCAGTTCAGTATTTTTTTTGCCTTTATTCATGCTTTTTTTCAATACAAATTTTCAAATTTCGCTTGCCATTTTGTATATAACTTTTCACTTTATTCAAATCATAACCCGTGAGGTCAGTAATTTCTTTGTAGCATTTTTCTTCTAAATAAAACAATCGAATACTTGTTTTTTGTTCGTCCGAGAGCGTTTCGAGGCAATCGGTCATTTTCGATAAATTTTGTTCGAGTTCAAAAGGTTCATCTGATTGATGCTCAAACGGCTCATTTTCCACAGAACCATCTTCAAAATAATCGACACCCTCGGTTTGCAGGCGATTACTTCGGAGGTGCATCAGACAATAATTCCGTGCCACACTGTGCAGCCAACTTCTAAAATTCTCGACCGAATGGCTGCGTAGTTTTATGACCAATTCTTCAAAGATCTGCATGACGGCATCTTTGCTTTCGTCTTCATCTCGCAGATATTTAAAACAAACTGCAAACACCATTTCCATGTAACGTTCATACAATTCTCCCAACAATTCAAGGTTTCCCGTAGCCTGATACGCTGCCAAATATTCGGCATCGGTGGTGGGCTTAGGTTTACTGAATCGCTTGAAAAACATTATTCGTGGTGTCTGAGTGTTTTATAGGTTATGAATTAAGTGTCTGATTATTAGTATTTTAAGCTTATGTATCTAAAAATATTGCACCTAAAATTAGTCTTAAATCGACACATCGCAATTTTTTTCTAAAAAAACTCAAAAAATATTTATGGAAAAAATCGGAGTCGTGCATCAATGGTATAAAATCAAAACTTATACAATTATGAAAACGAAAATTTGGGTACTTATTGCGTTGGTGTTTGGCATTTTTGCATTTACCACTCAGCGAACAATCAAAGGTAAAGTGCTTTCGGCCAGCGATGGCTCAGCCTTACCCGGTGTAATGGTGGCCGTTAAAGGCACGAGTATCGGTACACAAACCGACGCCAATGGCGATTTTCAGCTTACGATGCCAACAGGTAGTGAAAAACTGATTTTTACTTATATCGGCTATAAAACAAAAGAAGTTAAAGTTGGAAAAGATAGTATGATAACTGTTAAACTTGAAGACGATACGCACGCTTTGGAAGAAGTTGTAGTGGTAGGATATTCAACTCAACAACGTCGAGAAACCACAGGGGCAGTTTCTATACTATCAAAAAATAAGGTTATACCCCCAGCCAGCCCAATGCTACAAGGGCGAGTTCCAGGCTTACAAGTGCAGCCAAGCGGCACATATCGTGAGCGAAAAAAGCGTTATTCGGCTGATAAACCCAAAGAAGATTTCAATACCGAAGAGTATAATTCATTGGTAGAAAATATCTTTCAAGAAGCAAAGAGTAATCCACTCACCACTTTTTCGATTGATGTCGATAGAGCAGGATATAGCAATGTGCGTCGAATGTTGAATGCTGGCACGATGCCACCAAAAGATGCCATCCGAATCGAAGAAATGGTAAATTATTTTGACTATGATTATCCACAACCAGTTAGAAATGAGCCTGTTACGATAAATACTGAACTTTCAGATTCGCCGTGGAACAAAGGTTTGAAATTATTGCAGATTGGTATTCAAGCTCAAAAGATTTCGACCGAAAATCTTCCTGCATCTAATCTCG